>JAGWYI010000300.1 GCA_018969455.1 Bacteroidota bacterium
TTTCTAGAATCAGAACTAATTAAATTTTTATCAAAATCTTTATCAATTTGAATTTCGAAACCCCAAATATCTTTTTCGTTCCATCCAATTGTTTTTAAATAATTGATCCGTTTTCATCCCGGATGATTTGACTCAGGCTTCCTTTTCCACCGCCCGCCAGGTCGGATGAGGCCGACAAAATTTCCCCGCTTGCATCTAAATGCAGGGCGAGCATTTGTTCTGGCAATTCTGCTGCATTGCTGGATCCGCCAACTGCCATACAGGAACCATCAGGGAGCGCCACGATGCCAAAAGCGCGGTCGTTGTTAGGCGTTCCCCAGCTCGTTTGCCACAGCAAAGTACCTTCCGGCGTGCATTTGATCACCAGCATTTCTGAATTTGGCTGCTCGGGTTGGTAGGCATAACCGGCAATAATTATATTTCCGTCGGCCGCCAATGCCATTCGAATGCCAATGGCAGGCGTACGGGTTTCTATGGCTTTCAAGAATATTTGGGTCCCATCGGGTGAAATTCTGCACAAAAGCACTTGAAAATTGCGTGTAATCGGATTCTCTGTGCGTCCGGTTACCAGAAAAGAACCGTCTGCCAATTGAATGCCATCGTCGCAAACGTCATCAAAAGCGGTTCCGACAAGATAACGCCAGGATTCCCGGCCTTCAGCATCGGTTTTAACAACATAACCATCGCAGGCAATGCCATACGTCAGGGCTGTATGTCCAACTATCAAAAAACCGCCGTCGCGGGTCGCAATCAAGGCATTGCCGCCGTCTTCTTGCGGACGTGTGTAATAACGGGTCCAAAGCAAGGCCCCGGCAGCATTCACTTTGCTGAGGTACATGTCTCCAACCGAATCGGGCGCGCTTTTAGACAGGCCGGTGAAGACCATTCCGCCGTCGGGCGTGCTTAATACTGCGCGTGCATCCGTGTAACGCGCAGAGGGGTAGCTTCGGTTGAACAGGAGAGATTGGGCATGGGCATGGGAAAATGCCAGGAATGCGCCGAAAAGCACAGGAAGAAAGTGTTTCATTGGTAGAAGTTTTGGTTTAATGGCTGGTTGGTGGCCAACAGCCTATATGATGAACGGAAAATCAAGGTCCACGCTGCCTGGGCCCGACGTAAAAACCCATTTAATCGTATCTTTGCCTAAAATTTGCAATTCAAAACCGCTCTGGTTTCAATAAAATTTAATTTTTCTTGTCTTATGATCCGTAAAGCGCTGCACCTCAATCTTTTTTTGATGGTCCTGCTGTTTTTGAACAGCTGCGATGCCCAAATCAAAAACACCACCACTGTTCAGGCCAAAGTGTTTGGCAACTGCGAAATGTGTCAAAAAACCATCCAAAAAGCGGCATTTGTAAAAGGAGAAGCCAAAGCGGTGTGGAGCCCGGATACCCAAATTGCCGAAATCACCTTCGATTCCACCAAAACCAATCTGGAAGCCGTTTTGAAACGCATCGCTGAAGCAGGTTACGACAACCAGCGTTTCACTGCGCCACAGGCTGCGTACGACAATTTGCCTTCTTGCTGCCAGTACGACCGGCCTGCCAGGCAGTAATTCCCGGTATTCAAGGCCGTTTTTTACCGTCAGATTCTCCTGAACATCTACACAATGTACCGGATGGTCGCTTCCTGCCCAACCGTACACCCGAAGGTGGATACATTTGTCTTGCTTGATTTAAATTCTAAATCCGAAACAAGATGCGTTACCGCTTTCTATTCCTGTTTTTATGTACTGCTGCTTTGGCACAGGCGCAACAACCCAAATTTGCCGGCGGCGGCCTGCAAATTGGCCGGATTTATGGCAAAATTCTCGATTCTGCCACCAAATTACCGGTTTCTTATGCTTCTGTAGCCGTTTACCGGATGCTGCCCGGAAAGGGTGATACCCTTGTGGGCGGGGCATTGAGCCGGGAAAACGGCGAGTTCAACATCCCGCAATTGCCACTCGGTCCGCTCAAAGTGAAAATCCGATTCATGGGCTACAAAGCCTGGACCCAAAACGTGCGGCTCGCGCCCCCCAACGATGTGGAAACGGACCTGGGCGACATCGCACTCGCACCCGACGCCCAGGTGCTGGACGCCGTGGAAGTGCGCGCCGAAAAAGCAAGCACCCAGCTCAGCCTCGAAAAAAGGGTGTTTAATGTAGAAAAAAACATCACAACCACGGGCGGAACCGCCGAAGATGTGCTCAAAAATGTGCCTTCTGTAACGGTGGATATGGACGGGAACGCCAAATTGCGCGACAAAACGACCACCATTTACGTAGATGGAAAACCCACCCTCATGAGCCTCACCCAAATCCCGGCCGATCAAATCGAATCCGTGGAAGTGATTTCCAACCCCTCTGCCAAATACGAAGCGGCCACCACGGGCGGTATTCTCAACATTGTGATGAAAAAAAACACCAAGCCCGGCTACAACGGCGTGGTTTCAGCAGGTGTGGGTACGCAACAACGCTACAACGGCATGGTCAACCTCAATGTACACCAGGGCAAATGGTCGTTCTCCGGGTTTTACAACTTGAACTCGGCCAATGTGCCCACCAAAGGGTACACCCACCGCATCAATTACGACAGCACCGGCGCCGTATCGAACTATTTTGACCAAAATACAAACGTGAATTTTCAAAACGTTTTCCAAACCGGCCGCGCAAGCATCGATTACAGCATCAACAACCGAAATACCCTGACACTCGCCGGCACCGTGGTGAATGGAAAGTTTAACATTCTTGCCAATCAGGTTTATACCTTTCACAATGCTTCCGAAATCCTCAGCAGCTCCGGAAGCCGCCAAACAAAACCCAAAAACAATTTCCAGAACAACAACGTGGAAGCCGCCTGGAAAAAAACCTTTGCCAAAAAAGACAAATCACTCACGGCTTTGGCCAATTACGGCTGGGGTACGGTTTCCAATGCGGCCGATTGGACGACCAGCGGTTACAATGCCAATGGCGTGCTGCTGCCCAATTACCCCGAACTGGTGCGCATAGACGGCGGAAACAACAACCAACAGGCTGTTTTTCAGGTAGATTTTGTTAATCCCGTCAACGATTCAACACGCCTGGAATTGGGTGTGCGCAGCTTCTGGAGCCAGCGCGATCAAAATTATTTGTACAAACCCTTCCATTACGAAAGCGGGCTTTACGAACAGGACGATAATTTTTCCCAAAACAACCGCATCACAGAGGGCATCAACGCCGCTTATGTAAACTACATGGGGAAATGGAAGCACAACTGGAGCTATCAGGCCGGCTTCCGATTTGAAGAATCCTTTATGCATGGAACATCATACCTCGGCGCCGGCAGCACGTTCGGCTACGATTACCCGGGTAAAACCCTGAAAGACTTCCTGCGCTCCCTGTTCCCGGCCCTGTACATCTCCAAAAAATTGCCCGACGGCAGCGAACTGGGCTTCAATGTGAGCCGGAAAATACAACGCCCCAATTTCCGCATGCTCATGCCGGGCATCATGGCCAGCGACAATCAAAACTACCAGGTCGGAAATCCCAACCTGCAACCCGAATTTGTCAACAAAGCAGAGTTGAATTACAACAAAGTGTTCGGTTCTGCCAATTTGCTCGCTTCCCTGTACTTCAGCGATGAAACCAATACCCTGAAACCCTTCCAAAGTGCTTCCGCTTCCGATCCGAATGTAACGGTCACCACTTTCGTCAATGGCAAAAACGAAATAACATTTGGTACAGACAATACCTTGCGCTTCGGAATTGGTAAAAATTTCGACGTGATGCTGAATGCCAATGTGTTCAACTTCAAGGTAACGGTAGACACCTTTGTAAATACCGGATGGGCTGCCAATGGGAAAGTAAACCTTACCTACCGCATGCCGTACGATGTATCGGTGCAGGTAACCAGCGCGTACGAGGGCAACCGACCCATTCCACAAGGCAACCGCAAAGGCATTGTTTACGGCGATATTGCTGTAAAAAAATCCTTCTTTAACAACGCCGCCAATGTTACCTTTACCGTGAGCGATGTGTTCAACAGCCGCAAGGAAATCAATGTGTTCAATTTGCCGGCCTATGACCAGCAGGTGATGCGCCGCCGGGATTCGCGGTATTTCAAACTTTCATTGCAAATTCCGTTCGGTAAAGCCGATGCCTCCATGTTCAAACGCATGAAAGACGCCCGCAGACAAGGCGCCCAGGAAATGCCCGATTTCAGCGGATCCTAAGCAACAATTGCCATGAAGGAGTTTTTGCAAAATAAATACAAAACCCTGCTGTTCCACCTCTTCCTGTGGGGCCTCTGGTTCTATTTGCCGGTTTCCATGGCCCCCGATGAGGAGTTTTACAGCAGGGCTTTCCAGATAGCCATTCTGATTTCATGTACCCACATTCCCTTGTTTCTGGTAAATACGGAACTGCTCATCCCGCGTGTTTTGGAAAAAAAAGGCGTGCGCAGTTATTTGTGGTACCTCTTGGGGGTCATGGCTGTTGTTATTCTGTTCCATAATTTCTTGCGCGAGCAAATCGGCCGCGACTTTATTCATGTACAACCCGGACATGGCAGCGGCATCAAAGGCGCCATCGCCATTACTTTGGTGGCTGCCATCAGCACCGGATACGGGCTGCTCAATTACTTTGCCCGCCAGGAACGCATCCATCAGGAAAAAGTGCAGGAGCGCCTGCAATCGGAATTGTCTTTTTTACGGAATCAAATTAGCCCGCACTTTATATTTAATGTATTGAATGGCATTGTTTATTTAATCCGAACAAAGTCTGATTTGGCCGAGCCCATTACCTTGAAACTCTCGGAAATCATCCGATACATGTTGTATGTCAACGACCGGGAAGAGGTGCCGCTGGAAAAAGAATTGAATTACCTCAAAGTGTACATGGACCTTCAAAACGTGCGTTTTGGCGATGATGTGACCGTTCATTTTGAGCAAAGCGGCGACCCGCTCGATTATACCATTGAGCCCATGTTGTTGATTCCATTTGTGGAGAATGCCTTCAAGCACGGCATTGGCATGCTGGAATCGCCCTCCATTTCGGTTACATTCGCGATGCAGGGCGCCAATTTGTCCTTTAAAGTGCGCAATAAAATTGCGCCCGAATCCGAAGCGCAAAAAGCATCCGGCTCGGGCATTGGCTTGCGCAATGTAAAAAGACGGCTGGATCTCCTGTACCCGCAGGCGCACCAGCTCACGGTGGATGCACAGGAGGGTTGGTTTGAGGCCAATTTAAAACTGCATTTACACCGGCCAAATGCCTAAATTGCCCTTGTTTTATGGATAAAGCCAAACTCAAATGTCTGATCGTCGACGACGAAGCCATGGCCCGCAAATTGCTCGAATCCTACGTGGAGCAATTGCCCTTCCTCGAATTGGCTGGCATGTGCAAAAATCCGTTTGAGGCCATGACGGAATTGCAAAATCAGCAAATCGACCTGATTTTACTCGACATTCAAATGCCGGGCATGCTCGGTACACGATTTTTGCAAGGACTCCTGAAAAAACCCATGGTCATTTTTGTCACCGCTTACGACCAGTATGCCGTCGAAAGTTACGAACTGGATGTCATAGACTATCTGATGAAACCCGTAAGCATCGAGCGATTTACCAAGGCGGCCCACAAAGCCCTGGAAGAATACCAAAAACGCCTCGCCCTCCAAGTCCATACCCTC
>JAGWYI010000301.1 GCA_018969455.1 Bacteroidota bacterium
CCTTGCGCCTGATGGAAGCGAGGTACAGGATAGCGTGACAACACGGGTTATTCGGCCGGAATTAGGCGATTCCTTAGGGCGCCTGGATCAACTGGAGGAAATCGTTCGCATTTATCAAATTGAAGAAATCATTTTTTGTTCTAAAGATCTGCGTGCCCAGGAAATTTTGTCGTGGATGACGAGTTTGGGCGCGGGCATATCTTATAAAATAGTGCCCGAAGAAAGTTTGAGTATTATTGGCAGCAGCAGCAAAAACGAACCGGGTGAACTGTATACCATTGAAATAAAATACAACATAGCCCAGGCGGGCCAACGGCGCAATAAGCGTGTTCTGGATGTAGCGATTTGTTTGCTGCTGCTGTGCACATCGCCCTTTTGGCTGTTTTTTTCAGAAAAGCGCGCGATGCTTTTCAAAAACTGGGGACTGGTTTTCATTGGGAAAAAACATTGGGTGAGTTATGCCATTCAGGCATCGGACCCTATGTTACCGGCATTAAAGCCGGGTGTTTTTTCCATGCTAGATGCTATAAAAGGAATTGAGCCCACCCAGTCTACTATAGCAAGGCTCAATTATTTGTATGCCAAAGATTGGGATGTAAGTCGCGATTTGGACATATTGTTTAAAAGCAGGCGACCAAATGTGCAAAAGCACACCGGCCGCATATAATACGATTGCTGCAACCGGTGTGCATTTCTGATTTAAATGGGCAATGCGGAATATCGTTCAATAAATGCCTGCAGTTCATCCACCATGGCGGGCGAGCCGATGGCAATCGTGCTGCGTACATGCAATTCATTAGGAACAATATCAAGAATGCGTTTCAATTGGGTATTTATCGCCTTTCCTCCTGCTTGTTCAACCAACATCGAAAGCGGGTTGCATTCGTAAAGCAAACGCAGCTTGCCTTTGGGATATTTCCGCGTGCTGGGATAAAGAAAAATACCGCCATGTATTAAAATCCGGTGGATGTCGCTCACCATGGAGCCGATGTAACGCAGGCCATAGTTTTGATCGGAACAGTGGTCGATGTATCGACGCATCTCCAAATCGAACTTGGAATAGTACCCCTGATTTACCGAATAAAACTGACCATTTACGGGAATCCGCATGTTGCGATGACTCAAACAGAACTCGCCAATGGAGGGGTCGAGGGTAAAACCATTCACACCGCGCCCGGTGGTATAAACCAAAATGGTAGAGGTACCGTAAAGTACATACCCCGCGGCCACCTGTTTGGCGCCTTCTTGTAGGAAATCTTCAAGGGTAGCAGGGCCGCTGGCATCACTTTTTCGGCGGTAAATTGCAAAAATTGTACCCACAGAAACGTTTACATCGATATTTGAAGAACCGTCGAGCGGATCAAACATCACGATATAATGGCTTTTTTTGGAGTTTACGGCAGGAACGTTAATGATATCTGTATTTTCTTCAGATGCTATGGCACAGCATTCACCCGAGTTTTGCAAACACTCAATCAATTTTTCATTGGCATATACATCCAGTTTTTGTTGTGTATCGCCACTTTCATTTTCGCCACTGTCGGCTACCCCCAAAATATTGACTAGGCCTGCCTTATTTACTTCCCGATTGATAATTTTGGCAGCAACTCCGATGTCGCGCAGCAAACCAGTAAGTTCGCCGGTGGCGTACTCAAAATCTTTTTCAGCGCGAATGATAAATTCATCCAGTGTGACGATGCGATTGGCTGCCAAACCAATGGTTGCCGCATGGGGCTGGTTTGATTGCGCTTTTTTAGTAGAAGATGACATTGCGTGGTGGTGGTTAGGTATTATGAAATGGTAAAATGCGGTATGCAAAATTAAAAAAAAGCACAACGTAATTTCCCTTAGTATATGCGATACCGTTGTGTATGCGACGAATTATTCTGAGTTCGTTTGAGCATTTTGATTCAGGAGATCAAAATTTACAAGCAGGGCTGCACTCATAAAAAAAAGCGAGCCTATTTTATCCGTTTCAACCAGGTCATTCATCAACATCAGCATATCTGTAAGCATAAAACACAAAATGGAAGCCATCAAGCACCAACGTAGTTCCGGGTTGCTGGTGTTGTGGTAAATTTTTTGTCCGGATATCATGGTAACAACAGAGAACAAAAGGAAAAAAAACAAACCAGGTAAACCCTCCTCTACCGCCATCATCAAATAGTAATTGTGAATACCAGACCGTTCCGGGTTGTCACTAACATAGGTTTTGAAACTACTTACGGTATAATTTTTATAATATGAGTAAAAAGTTCCTGGTCCGAAGCCGGTAAATGGTTTTTCCCGAATCATGTAAGATGCTGCTACCCACCGATATACCCGTTCCATGGTTGAAATATCTTCCAGTTTGGTGGTCGCCTCGAGCAGGTTTTCAAAACGCTTGTGCGTGATGGTTTTTTCATATTCAGGAGCAAACAACAGCCAATTGTCTTTACTTGCAACGATATATAAACCAAGGGCAAAAAGACAACCAATAAAAATCAGGCTCAATTTCAGAAGGCGAAGGCGAATTACCCAATAAAATCCGACAGCAGCGAGCAGTGCTACATAAGCAGCACGTGTATAGGAAAAATTGATGCCAATTATAAAAGACACAATTCCAAAAACCAGCAAATACCATTGTTTGCTATATCTTTTATACCAGGGTAAGGTAAACCAAATTAAAGGCATTGAAACGGCCAGAGAGCAGGCATAGGTAACATGGTTTCGGAAAAAAGGTCCCATTACATATTCCACCTCGGTAAACGAAAACCCGATGTTTGCATGGCGTATCAGTACAATCAACATGGCCAATTGAAGCGGTACATAGTACCACCAAACCATGGTTTTATACTGAGAAGGCCGATTCAGCATATGCCCTGTCAGGAAATAAAAAACCACTACATACCAACCTTTTGCCAATAAGAACTTAATGGATATATAGGTGTTTTGGGAGGTAACAACGCACACGGTCATCCATGCCAGGTGAAGCAACAAAGCTAGCGTGATGGGGTGTTTCAGAAAGCGGGCATCTACCGTTTTCCAGTTTTTCAGAAACCACAAAAGCCCTGCAACTGTGAGCAGCCACATAAATTGTTCTGATGGAAAATCAGTGGCAAATCCACCGGGAAGTTCTTTTTCCACAGACAATGGGATGCAAGCCAGCATCAGAAAGTAAATTTTACGAAAATCAAGTAGCAGAAGCCAAATCATGCCCAGCGCAGCGGGTGCAGCGAGCAGCCACCACATTTGATATACAATTCCCGCAAAAATTGCGACGATACCCCCCAAAGAAAAAAGCGCAAAAAGCCCGCTTTGCGAACGCAGCGGCGGGGCAGGCCAAAGGAGGGCATGGCGAAAGCGCATAGAGCTTGTTTTGGTAAAAATTTAAGGTTTTTGGGTTATCTGTTTCCAGTCGAAGTCGCGGTATGCTTCCACAATAAGAATACCGATAATGGCAAAAAACAGCGCGGCCAAGAGCGCAGCCACTACAATCATGGTACGCTTGGGTCTGCTTTTAACCAGGGGCTCTTCGGCAGCTTCTACCAGCTGAATGGCAGGAATGGTGGTATTGTAAGCCGCTTTTACCTGATTGTAGCGCTCCTGGTCGTAGGTCAGTTGTTTTCTAGCCTGGTAGTGCAAATCTGATAAAATTGAGATTTTGGGAAGTACTTTATTGTAGGTTTGGAGGGTGAGGTTATCGTTGTTGGGCTCTTTCGATTTAAGTCGTTTTAATTCGGTTTCGAAAGCGTAAAGGTTGGCTTTTATGTATTCGATGGTATCTTTTGGGATAAGCGGGTTATTCTCCAGTATTTGCAATTGCGCTTTTTTGTGGATGATTTCCGATTGAGCGATGGTTAGTTGTTTTGCAATGAGCTCCCCTTGGGTGCCGGAATTGTATACCCCAGATACCGTTTGTATTTCACGCAAGCTATCTCCCAGCAAATCGAGTTCTTTGTTTTTGTGGGACATGTTATTTTCGAACGCGGTGAGGGTGGTTGCCTGGATGTTTTTTATGAGTCGTTGGGCGATTTGATTAATTTTTTCGCGTGCGGCGTTTGCCATATTGGCAGCCATTTTAGGATCGGTATCTTCCACACTTAGTTCAACGGCGTCATTTTTATTTTTTTGGGCAGAATAAAGGCTGTTAAAAATTTCCCTTACAGTAAAGCGGCCTTTTGCGCTGATGGAATCGATGCCGTAATGTTGATAAAGGTTAAATTTATGCACCATATAATCAACCACTTCCATGCTGTTGGCGATTTCCAGAATTCGGTCAAGATCCCGGTCGGAGCCGAAATATTGGGTAACTTGACCGGTATTTCCGAAAATGAGTTCCGGGTTGGCAAGTTCTGGGCTGGCGGGGTAGAAAATGGTTGTTGCCTTGTAGTAATTTTTGAGCAACAAGCTGGCGCCGATGCTGGCAAGCAGGGTAATAATCAGGATGTTGCGCAAAACTTTTCTCCATTGATAAATAGAGCCCAGGATGCTAATCAAATTGTCGCGGTTATTCATAGGATATTGTGCGCCGTGTTTCGAGAGCGGAAAAACGCCGCAAATGTAGTTAAAAAACAATACCGCCCGGTGGAACTTTCCAGCGGGCGGTTGAAAGCGTTCCGATCATGAACTGGAACGTATAAAGCGGCAAAATGCTGCCGGAAAATTGCTATTAATGTGCACTTTTGGTTTTTGCTGCCACATCTTTGGTTGATGTTGGACTGCAAGGCAGGTTTTTTTCACAGCTTAGCAGCATTTCGCGTGCTTTGTCGATAAAGCGATGGTTGGGGTCATCATTTTTAAAATTGCGTTGAAGGAAGAAGCGCAATTCTTTGGCCGCTTCATCGTAGCGTTTGGCCTGAAGCAAGCATTCGCCACGGCGCAAACGGGCCAACCAATGAATGGGTTGAATGGCAAAAGACCGTTTTACCGTACAATCAAAATCCAGTTCAGCGCCCTCCCAATCCGATTTCAGCATTTTTACCTTTCCCCGCCCGTAGTAAGGTTCTGCGTTGTTGGGGTAAAGGTCAATGCTTTTGCAAAAATCGTACAAAGCGTCGTTGTAGTTTTGCAATTTATAATTTACATAACCCCGACGTTCGTAAGCCTGGGCGTGTTTTTCATATTTTTCAATGGCCCGGCTCAGGGCAGCAGATGCTTCAATTCTTCGGCCGGCTTCAATGAGCTGTCGACCAAGCATAAACTCGGCAACGGCAGCTTTTTCAGAGCGCGGTTCAATGATTTGCTCATCCAGAATTTGACCGTTCAACACCCACCAGGCGCCAATATTACCGGCAACTGCAAACTGGGCAATTTCCTTCAACAGAGAAGTTGTGCTCCGCCAGTTTTTCTCGGTACTCATTAATGTTTGTTGAGGGAGAATAAAAGCAAATTCTGCTTCGCAAAAAACCGTTTCCGTTTTAAAAAACACGTCGTTTTTGAAATAACTTTCAATACGCGTGTGCCAGTGGCGCAAAACCATGTCATAGGTTCTTTGCGTACCGAAATCAAGCCGACCTTTAAAAATCAACTTGAGCAATTGAGTTGCTTGCGTTTGGGTTGCCATTGTTGCTGCTGTTTATATATAGTGTCGTTGCCCCTCTTCTTGCAGTTTGCA
>JAGWYI010000302.1 GCA_018969455.1 Bacteroidota bacterium
AGTTTGTCAACAATGGTCTTCAGCGGAACTGCACCAAACATCCCATGCTCGGCTAAAGGCCAGGCGTCAAGGTACACCGGCAAAACGCCACATTGCGTGATTCCGTAATGATGCGACTTGTGGCAATCGCGGTTTACCAATACCAGGTCACCGGGCTTCAGCAAGCCTTGCAACACAATTTTGTTTGCGGTGGAGGTGCCGTTGGTCACAAAAAAAGTCTGCTCGGCGCCATAGGCATCGGCCGCCAGCTCCTGGGCTTTTTTCAGGGCGCCTTTGGGTTGCATCAAAGAATCCAGCCCGCCTGTTGTGGCGGAAGATTCTGCCATGAATATGTTTTCTCCATAAAAGTCTTCAAAATCCTGCATCCATTCGGAGCGCTGCACGGAATTCCCCCTTGAAATGGGCATGGCGTGGAACACCCCAACAGGTTTTCGGCTGTATTGGGTCAAGGCGCTGAAAAAAGGTGTCTCAAAGCGTGCCGCTACACCTTGCTGTATGGCCAGGTACAACTCCCTCGAATGAGTGCCTTGAAAGAATATCCGGTGAAACCGCTGATATACCTCGTCCGAAATTGCATCGAGTGTGCCTCCGCTCCAAAAATACAGCGCCACCTCGGGCCGAAAATGACTGACCTGGGCAGCACAGTCCAATGCCCTTTGTACATGATTCGTTGAAATGACCACCGCCTGTACGTTGGGGCGCCTCATGAGCACTTCCAAAATGCTTTCGCTCCATGAACAAACCACGGCCCGGCATGCAAACGGCATGGGTAAAGCCTGATTCCAGCTTTCGAACTGGTCATACGGCGCATCCGTTGTGCCATCCGAAATCCATAAAACATCGATAATGGGTTGTCTTTCGGTGGACGTGAGCGCGTTTGCTCCGACCTGGCAATTTGAATTTTTTTCCGGCATACTTGGTGCAAATATTTCAGATGAGGACGCAAATATTCCGGTTGCTACCCGCAACCGCCTGCACCATTATTACATAGTTCTGGATTATTCTTTCATGGTAACAGAAAGTAATCTTTTCTATGCATTTATACCTGTTTTCGGTCATCGCTTGGGGCAATGCCAAATTCCTGCACATACGTCCGGGAAAAATAATTGGGATCGGCAAACCCCACACTGTAGGCTATTTCGGAGATGTTGAGGCTGGTGTTGTGCAACATCGCCCTGGCCTTTTGTAAACGGAAGCTGCGCATATAGATCGCGGTGGACTTGTCTGTCAGCGCTTTGATCTTCCGGTATAGTTGCACCTCGCCCAGATTCATCCGTTTGGCCAGCGCCAATCCATTAAAATCCGGGTTGCCCAGGTGTTCCTCCAGGTGCGCCTTCAATTTTTGCAAAAAAGCATCTTCCACACTGTCTTCTGCGGGGGGGTCAAGCGGGGTATCCGGCCTGTTCATTTCCAGCAATCGGTTATACCTTGCCTGCAACCTGCTGCGCACTTCAAGCAGCCCCTCGATGGTAGCATTGAGTTCCGATTGGTGAAAAGGCTTGGTAATGTATGCGTCGGCTCCTTTTTTCAAACCGGCAATTTTACTTTCTACATCTGCTTTGGCCGTAAGCAATATCACAGGAATGTGGCTGGTACGCTCATCCCTTTTCAACATTTCACACAGTTCCAAACCGTCCAGGACGTCCATCATGACGTCGGAAATCACCATGTCCGGAATTAACGCTGTAGCCATTTTTAAGCCTTCTTGCCCGTCAAACGCCTTGGCCACCTGGTAACGGGTACTCAGGCACGCAGACAGAAAAGCCATCACGTCCGGGTTGTCTTCCACCAATAAAATCAGCGGACCGTTGGCCTCCACCTGGGCGGATTCGATGGCCATATCTTCTTCAAAATCGGCATCATCGGATGCTTTTGTTGGCGCCAATGTGGTTAATGACTGGTGTTCCCCCTTGTTGGTGACAGGCAGCCTCAGCGTAAAGGTGGTTCCCTGCCCCACCTTGCTTTGCACTGCGATGTCGCCACCAATTGCTTTCACCAATTCCTGGGTAAGTGCCAGGCCTATGCCGGACCCGCCTGTTTGGGATCGGGCTTTGGATCTGTTCGATTGAAAGAAACGATCGAAAATAAAGGGCAGATCTTCCTCTGGAATGCCCACGCCGGTATCCGAAACGGTAATGTACAGGCAAGGGCTTGCTGCATCCGCATCCGATTCCAGGAACAAGCGCAACAACACTTGCCCCCCGGCCGGGGTAAATTTGATGGCATTGGAAAGCAAATTATACACAATCTGTTGTAGGCCATCCGGGTCGAAGTCCATAACAAGCTCCGCATCGCCGGTTTCCACTACGAGCGATACCTGCCGAACTTCGGCCAGCGGGTACAGGCTTTCGGCAATGTAGCGTACGTATGCCATCACTTCCCCTTGCACATAGTTCATTTTCAACGAATTGGTCTCTATTTTGGCCAAATCCAGTATTTGGTTGATCAGGCGCAACAAATTTTTGGCATTGCGATGAATCAGACCCAGGGTTCGGCGTCCGCCTGCTGTTAAGTCATGTACATGGGTCCAATCCTCACTCAGGCCCATAATAACAGTCAGCGGCGTTCTGAATTCGTGGGTGATGTTGGTGAAAAATTGTCCCCTGAATGCTTCCATTGCTTTGAGGTTTTCTATGCGCGATTGTTCTACCTGTAACTGGAATCCGAGTTGGATTCGTCTCAAGCGCGCGCGCCATGCCCAATAGCCCAGTGCAAGGAACAACAACACGTAACCGGTTCTGGCCCAAACGGTTTTATACCAGGCTTGCTGCACCTCAATAACGGCAATCGCTTTTTGGTCACTCCAGTTGCCATTGGTATCGGCACCCTGAATGTGGAGGGTGTATCGCCCGGGAGGCAGGTTGTCAAAACGAAGGGTATTTTGGTTGCCGATAAACACCCACCCCGGTTCATAGCCTTCCAGCCAATAACGGTATTTATTGCCTTTGGGGTTTCTGTAATCCAGCAAGGCAAACCGTATGGAAAAAAAACGCTCTTCCGGTCTGAGCAAAAGTGGTTCTTTCGGTTGTTCGGTAAACAGGCGCAGGGTTAAAAGACTATCCTTTTGCGAATCGTATTTGCTGAATTCGGTAATCAAAACCGGTTTGGATACAGAGCGGTCAGGGATCAATGCTTTGGGATCAAAAGACACCAGGCCATTTAATCCACCCATCCAGATTCTGCCGTTTTTAGCCTTTAAGAAACTAAGCGTGTTGAATTCGAAGTGTGGTAGCCCATCGTTTGTGCCAAAAATGGCCACATCCAGCAACCCTTCGTTGCCTTTTTTGGCCGATTCTATGGCTACTCTGGCCAGGCCGTTGTTGGTGGGCAGCCACAGAAAGCCCTCTGCCGCGACGGCGCCGTATACCGTATTGTTAGGCAAACCGTTTTTCTCGCTGGTGAAAGTGCAAGCCTGGCCCGTCTGTTTGTCAAAACGAACCAACCCCTTTTTCGAACCACACCAAAAATAACCCTCGTGTTCCGAAATGGATAAAATGGTATTTGTTAAAAGGCCTGGTGTGTTGGCTGAATTGTAGCGGGCAAGCACTTTGATGTGCCCGCCTGGCCGGGGCTCCAGTTTCAGCAATCCGTTGTTGGTAGCCACCCATACAAGGCCGTCGGCAGCCTGGTATAAATGGTTGATGATGTCGTTGTCCGGGTTTTCCGGGTAGGAGAATGTTTGGTTTGTTTGATTAAAAATGACCAGACCGGAAACGGTCCCACCCCAAATGTCGCCCGAACCTTGTTCCTGCATAAAACAAGATATCATTCCTTTGGAGCCATCATGCTTGAATATCGTGAGATGGTCGTTTCCAGGGTTTAAGACAGAAAAAAAGCGGGAGAACCAAACCTTTTGATTTTTATCCAGCATGGCGCCCGTGTTGTATTGAAAACCCTTGAGTTTGAGCTTTCGGTACCGCCCCGGTTGTTTCGCAAATATTTCATATACGTTGTTATTCCCGTCGGATACCAGCAGGTTCCCGTTTGGCAACTCGACCAAACCATATAAACTGGTACCGGTTGTCGGACCGGAACCCAGGTCAAATGGCTCATTCAGCCAGGTTTGAAACAGGCTGTCCCGTCGCGTGATTTTGACTAATCCGTCGAAAGTAGACATCCAACGGATGCCTTCTGTTTCAAAAACATGGTATGTTCTCGAAAATCCCTTCTCCCGGTACGATTCCAATTCCCGGCCCCCTTCATCGATCATGGTCAACCGCTCTCCATCCATTTTCCAAAACCGAACCGAAGGTGGCGCCGAAGGCATCAATATGCGGCTCGATCCGGCTGGAAAAGGGAATTCCGGCTTCCATTGGTTGCCCCAATTGATAAAATCCGGTCGACCCGGCATATGTTCATAAAACCCGTTGTTGCAGCGCATCCACAGCCGCCCGCCCGCTTGCTCGGTAATGGCATAAACCGTGTCGATCGGCAGGCCTTTCCAGTCGATATCGGCTACATATCGGGGCATTCCGCCCGAATTAGCCATAAAAAGGGAGTCATTCCGCCAAAATATGACATTGCCAAAATTGGTTATGCTCAGAAAGATACCGCTTTCATTCCTTCCACCTCCGAGGGTATCCGGCATGCTGTAAGTGCCGTCGACGGGATTGAAAAACACTATTTTGGGCAAAAAGGCCAGCCAAAACTTTCCTTTTTTGTCGATGATGAACCAACGCAAACCTTCATTTTTCAGTTCCTTGCTGATGTTTTCCGGAATAGGATAATGCGTGAAGTTGAGGCCGTCGAAACAGGCCAAACCGCCTTTGTTTAATCCAAGCCATATCAGCCCTTTTTGATCCATTTGGGTACTCATCACCCAATGGTCGTTCCATAAACCATTAAGCGTGTTGTATTTTTCAACAATATGATTCTGCTGTGCACGGGCATTTTCTGCTTCAGACAACAACATCATCATGCTTAAAGCACCCAGAAACAAGCACCTTGTTCGTATATTCCTTTTCAAGCGTATGCATTTGATTAATCGCCCAAATATCAAAAAAAGATGGAGAACAATTGTTAACCCAGGTGCGTTTTGGATAGGTTTTGAATCTGGACAAATGAAAATAGGCCAAAAATGAGATTTTTGAGTTGCGACACTTATATAATCCATGCAAAGTATACCTCACGCCGCCACGATTTGTGCATGATCGAATAATTGGAAAATGAGGGTTAACCGGGGTTTTAGTTCTTTTTTCATGTGTTTTTGGTTTAAATTATTCAAAAAATCGACAATTTCCTTTTGGAAGGATTTTGCATCCGGAAAATATTTTGCTGCACAGACTTCAGCCTTAACAAACTTCCATAATCGCTCAATAAGGTTTAGGTTTGGCGAATAGGGAGGTAGAAAGACAAGATTTATCTTGAGCGCCTCGGCGGTTCTTTTCACCAATTCACAATGCTGATATCGAGCGTTATCCAGGATAATAAAGATTGGCTTACCGGCATATTCTTTTGCAACTTTCGCAAGCAACTCAACCACTGTATCCGATGTAATATAAGTGGTATTGTACAAGGCCGTCAGTTTTTTAGATTTGGCATGAATAACGCCAAGGACATAAAGTCGAAAACGCCCGGATGCTGTTTTGACAAAAA
>JAGWYI010000303.1 GCA_018969455.1 Bacteroidota bacterium
ACGCTATGCAAAAAAGTGTTTTGTTCGAAATTGTATGGTCTCTGAACAAGAAAGAACAGCGTGAAGTAGTGAAATGGCTTCAATCGCCAGCCCACAACCTACGGGAGGATGTTCCGGTTTTGTTTGCCTACATGACACGGGAATTAAATGCCGGCGCTGAAACCCTTACCAAAGAAGCAGCCTGGGAGGCGGTTTTCCCCAATAAGCCTTATGATGACGATTATATGCGGCAGGTGATGTATTTCCTGCTCAAGGCACTGGAGGAATACCTGGCATTTTCCGAATTTATGAAAGATAAAGTTGGGTACCAGCATTCACTGGCTAAAATATATCGGGAGCGCAAGCTAGAGAAGGCCCACAAACAGGCGCAACGCCTGGCACGCGTGCAACTGGAGCAACAGCCTTTGCGCAACACCTATTATTTGCGACATCGGTACGATCTGGAGCATGAAATGTATGTACATCAGGTGGGGGTTAACCACAATGCGCTGGTAAACCTTCAGGAAACTTCCGATGCGCTGGAAGCCTGGTTTTTGGCTGAAAAGTTCCAGTTGAGCACCGAGATGCTGGCGCATCGCGCCCGATATCAAAAAGCGCAGTATCATACCGGACTTTTGGAACATGCCCTGGAGTACACCGTTGGGAAAAAATTTCTGGAAGAACCGGCTGTGTCTGTTTTTTACCATGCTTATATGGCCATTCAAAATCCGAAAGAGGAACAATATTTTGACCAGTTAGAATCCTTAATACACGGTTTGACAGATAAATTTAACCATTCCGAAAACCGATCTTTGTATTTAGCAGCTTTAAATTATTGTGTGCCTAAAGTGAATCAAAATCACCTCGATTTTGCAAGGAGAGCCTTTGAATTGTATCGGAAAGGGCTCACTACCGGGGTTTTACTGGAAAACAACGCGGTTTCGAGCACCACTTTCGGCAATGCTGTGGGAAGTGCCTTGCGCTTAAATGAATATGGCTGGGCTGAAAAATTTATAGAAGACTTTAAGCACCATCTCGGTGAAAAAGAACGGAATAGCATTACCAACTTCAACCTCGCGCGCATATACGCTAGCAAAGGAGCCCTGGAAAAAGCCCAAATGCTGCTAACGCAATTCGAATACGACGACATGTCGTTTAATATCATTGCAAAAACCATGTTGTTGAAAATTTATTTTGAAAAATCGGAACTCGACGCGTTCGAATCTTTGCTCGAAAGCATGCGCATCTACCTTCAACGAAAAGAGGCTTTCAATCCGACTTACAAGGCCGCTTTTAAAAATATGATAAGCCTTATGCGAAAATTATTGAATATGAATCCGTTTTCCAAAGCGCAAAAGGCCAAGCTGCATGAATTAATTGTTGCAACCACCCCCTTAATGGAGCGCGAATGGCTCTTAAAACAAGTAGATGGCCGATAAAAACCATAAAAATGGATAAATCATCGTTTCTTTGTGACCTGCTAAAAGCCGTGTTGGGACTCGCTTTGGTAAAACATTGATTATCTGAAGTTTAAAGGAGAGCCTCAATCGAGCAACGTTTTAATTAAACCATTACGCAATTTTGAAACAGGGATACAAAGTAGCCATCCTGATCTTTTTTGTTCTGCTGTTGGATCAGGCATTGAAAATCTACATTAAAACGCACTTTGAGTACAACGAGGAGCGCTTGTTGTTTGGGTTAAGCTGGGCGCGACTCCATTTTGTAGAAAATGAGGGAATGGCTTTTGGGCTTACTTTTGATTGGGTTTATGGCAAACTTGTGCTGAGTTTGTTCCGAATTTTAATGGTAGCCGGATTAATTTGGTATATGCGGATGCTGATTGTGGCCAAAGCGCCTGCGGGCTTTGTTTACAGTGTGGGGCTCATTACGGCCGGTGCATTGGGCAATATCATTGACAGTGCCATTTACGGGCTTATTTTTACCAGCACCGTGCACAGTGGCGCAATTGCCGAAATGGTGCCATGGGGACAGGGTTATGGCAGTTTTTTGCACGGTCGGGTGGTCGATATGCTGTACTTCCCCATTCATTATTTCAACTTGCCAGGCGGCTACGGCTTCTTGTTTTTCAGTCCCATTTTTAACCTGGCCGATGCATCCATAACCACGGGGGTGTTGAGCATTCTGTTGTTTCAGCGGCGTTTTTTCCGCCAGGAGCTGAAAAGTGAAACGCCAACCCCCATTGTCGTGTTTCCCAGCAACGATGAGCCCGAAAATGGAGATCAAGCCATCCCATTCGATGCGGGAGAACCAGCAGATGACGAACCCACAGGGAACGCCGAAAATGCCGGAGCAGACAGCCAACCTGATGAGTCGGCCCAGTAATTGCGGTCAGTTCACATGCATTTAACAAGAGAATGTGGGCGATTCGACTAACTTTGCGCGATTTTGTCGGTACCGTCATCCGGTTTTGTAAAATATGATACAGTTTAAACCTTCCGCTATCCTGATTTGTGCGCTGCTTATGGCGGCTTTTTACTGGCAATGCAGCAATGGGAATACTGCCAAGGCAGATGATAAGGTATTGGCGCAGGCTTATAATAAAACGTTGTATCAGTCTGATCTCCTTGATGTTATACCACAAGGCGTGAGCCATGAAGACAGTGTGCTCATACAAAAAGCGTTTGTGCAACGGTGGATCCGTGAACAACTCCTGATGTATGAGGCCGAACGGAACATTCCAAAAGATCTCAACATTGATCAGTTGGTCCGCGATTATCGGGCAAGCCTGGTACGCTTCAATTTTGAAGAACAAATTATTGCCCAAAAACTAGATAGTACCGTCAGTGAAGCCACTTTGCAAGCTTTTTATGAGCAAAATAAAGATCAGTTTCAGTTGGAAAGTACCATCTTGAAATGTCTGTTGATCAAAATTCCAACCCAGGCGCCTCAATCCGAACTCAATAAGCTATGGTATGCCCGCGATGCCGATGCCCAATTGATTGCCTTTGCCCGGCAGTGGAATGCTTATGCCTTACTGGATCGAGAAAAATGGTATAAATTGGAAGAGGTCGCCGCGTTTTTGCCCAAAGGGACGTTAACATCGGAAAACATACGCTCTCGAAGTGAAGGAACCCTGAGCGATGCCGGATTTCGATATTATTATCGGGTGCTGGAAACCGTCCAGGGTAAAACTACCGCTCCGCTGGATTATATTCGGGAACAGGCCATAAAGGTCATTCTTCATCAACGCAAACAGGAACTCCTGGAAAAATGGAAGGAAGACCTGTACCAAAAGGAGCTGCGTCGCGAAAATGTTAAGATCATGCAATAACCGGGCAACCGAATGGACGTCCCCGGCGTCCGCCATTCGCCATTAGGCACATCATTTGTCATGCGCAATTGAATCATTCATGAAACATATTCTCAACATATTCTGCTTATTGTGTTTTGGCTTTACAGGCCTGTACAGCCAGAACGACCGGGCCATGATTGACGGCGTGCTCGCAACGGTGGGCGGAGAAATTATTTTGCTTAGCGAAGTACAAGAACAATTGTCCTACGCTTTGCAACAACAACCCAATTTGCCGCCTGAACATCGCTGCGTTATTCTCCAAAACCTGATTATTCAAAAATTACTGGTCAATCAGGCAAAGATTGACTCGGTGCAGGTAAAAGATGAAGAGGTGGAAACCCAAATTAATGCCCGTATCGAACGGCTTTTGAGCTATTTTAACCAGGATGAAAAGGCCATTGAAGAATTTTACGGGATGGGCCTGAATGACATCAAAGAACAAACGCGCAACGACATGCGCAACCAGCTGCTTGCCGAACGCATGCAGGCGCAAATTAATGAAAAAGCATCGGTGACCCCTGCGGAAGTGGTGGCTTTTTACAACCGGATACCCAAAGATTCCCTGCCTTTTTTTAATGCGGAAGTGGAAATTCGGGAAATTGTACGCAAGCCTCAGGTTAATGCGGAAGAAAAAGAAAAAGCCCGCCAAAAAATTGAAGAATTGCGCAAACGCGTGGTGGATGGTGGCGAAGATTTCGCAGTGCTGGCTAAAAAATACAGCGACGACCCGGGTAGCGGCGCTCAAGGAGGAGATCTGGGTTGGCAAAAACGCGGCACCTTTGTACCCGAATTCGAGGCAACTGCCTATAACCTCGAAAAAAATCAGGTCAGCCCTGTCATCGAAACCGAATTCGGCTTTCACTTCATGGAATTGCTTGAACGCCGTGGAAATCTCATTCATGTGCGGCATATCCTCGTAAAACCCGAAATAACTGAAGCCGATCTGCAAGCTGCCAAATTGAAGCTCGACAGCATTCGAACCAATATCCTGAATAAAACAATTACCTTCTCGGAAGCAGTAAAATTGTACGGCGATAAAAATACACCCAGCTTTAACAACGATGGTCGTGTAACCAACCCGCGCAGCAACAATACCTTCTTTGAGGTGGCCGATCTCGAAACGGATGTGTACTTCGCCATCGAAAGCCTTAAAGTGGGAGACTTGGCCGAACCATTTCAAGTGCGCGGTCAGGATGGCGCTAAAATGTATCGGTTGGTTCAACTGCAATCGCGATCCAAACCCCACAAAGCCGATTTGAAACTGGATTACGGAAAAATTCAAAGTGCGGCTCTGGAACAAAAAAAATCGGCCAATACGGAAAAATGGGTGCTCGATAAACTGCGCACAACCTACCTGTCTATTGGCAACTCCTTCATAAACTGCCCCAATCTGGTAGAAATGACCAAAATTAAACCTTGATCTACGCCAATGATCCTGGTAAATCCAAACTAAACACAGCACCGCAAATTTTAGCTATGCGCTTTTTGATATTCGGCCTGTTGACGGCATTTTTCGCCCCCACGATGCTCTCCGCCCAAACGCAGGATACCATCCTGCCATCTATTTCATACAATCAACCCAAAGAATTCGAAATCGGAGGCGTGCGCGTTGTGGGCACACAGTATGCCGATGCAAATACCCTCATTGCAATCTCCGGTTTGCGGGTTGGCGATAAAATTCGGATTCCAGGAAGCGCTTTCCCTAAAGCGATTCAGGCGCTTTGGGCATTGCACCTCTTTACCGATGTGCAAATCAACCGCGAGCGTACCGTCGGAGAAAAAGTGTTCATCGAAATTGCCGTGAAAGAACTACCCCGGTACACCCGACATACCTTCACCGGCGTTAAAAAAAGCAAACACGATGACCTCAACGGGATCATCACCAAATACCTGCAAAAAGGCGCTATCCTTACCGAAAATATCAAGGCTACCCTGATCAACAGCATCGAAAATTACTTTGTAGAAAAAGGATTTTTGAACGCAAAAGTTAAAATTTTGTCCTTCAAAGATGAACGCTCCACAAACGGAAATCGCCTCGAATTTGTAATTGACCAGGGTAAACGGGTTAAAATTCGCGACATTCGCTTTTACGGAAATGAACACATCAAGGCGAAAGTATTGCGTAAAAAAATGAAAAATACAGCCCGGATTTCCCGGATATTCAAAAAGTCAAAACTCGTTAAAAAAGAATACGAAGAAGATAAACTGAAAATTGAGGCTTACTACAATACCCTGGGCTTCCGCGATGCCCGAATCGTAAAAGACAGTATTACCCGAAATTCAAAAGGTCAAC
>JAGWYI010000304.1 GCA_018969455.1 Bacteroidota bacterium
TTTCAAGGCCTGACGACCCACGGGCACATTTTTAATCACAAAATTGCCATTGGCATCGGTGGAAGCGCCCAGTCCGGCATCGGCGCCCAAAACCTGCACCGTTGCGCCGATCAGGGGTGTTTCGGATTGCTGATCGCGCACAATCCCGCGCATGGTGGTGGTTTGGGCTGCGAGTGAAACCGTTAAAAAAGGTAGAAAGAACAGAATCAGGTTAATGGTGGACAGGAATTGTTGTTGTGTTTTCATAGCTTATTATGGTTTGTTCATTATTGCACATTGCATTGCAAAGATGAAGACACTGGGGGTGACCGGAAATAACAAAGCCATGCGCAGCATCAAAAAAGGGATGGATGGCAGGATTTTAGGGTTGAATGGTGTATGTGAGTATGATATTAAAAACATAAAAAACAATTTGTTTTGTTTTGGGAAAAACAAATTGTATGTTTGTGTTTGTAAAAAGGATATCATGGAAACAACACCTTACCCTTTAAGGATTTACATCCCCTTTACTTCCGATTATGGATTTAAAGTAACTTTTGGAAATGCGCATAATCTGGATTTTTTAAAGCGTGCGTTGCAGGCTTTAATACAATCAGAGGTGCCAATAAGGCAAATTTGGTTTGATAAAATTTCAATTGAAGGACAAACGAATGAAAGTCGGGGAGGCTTGCTGGATATTTATTGCCGTGATGACAACGGCAACTATTTTATTGTTGAAATGCAGTTGGGGTATTTCAAACATATGATCCAGCGTTTGAAGTTTTATGGGTATCACAAAATGGATACAGAGGTGCGCAAAGGCGATTTTAAATTCGATAAACTTCCTAAGATTTATTGCGTTGGCATTTTAGGCTATAATCTTCTGGATGGCGAACGATATCGAACGGTCGTTTGTTTAAAAGATGAAGATAATCGAATCATTGATGAGCAAATGGTTTTTGTAATTGTGGAGCTTGAAAAATTCGATAAAATCCCTGAAAATTGCACAACTGATTTGGATAAATTGATTTATACCATGAAAGAAGCACACAAAATCGCATCCAGTCTTGAACAACCTGCATTTATGCAAGAAGACTGGATTGTTGCAGCCTTACACGAACTGGATACACGTGCATTGTCACCTGAACGCAGGGCTTCGCTTTCTATTTTTCTGGCAAAGGAACTTAGTGAACGGCATCAGCAAGCCGAATTAGCAGCTGAGCTTGAGTTTGGAAAATTGGCTTTGGTTGAAATGAAAGAAGCGCTTCAAGCGCGCAAACAGGAAATCGAAGCGCGCGATCAGGAAATCGAAGCGCGCAAACAGGAAATCGAAGCGCGCAAACAGGAAATCGAAGCGCGCGATCAGGAAATCGAAGCGCGCAAACGAGAATTAGAACTTGAAAAGACAAAAGACCTCAATTTCAAGCGAATCACAATTCGAACCATGATGACGGTTACTGATTGGACGGACGAACAAATTGCGCTAGAATTAAACCTTCCGCTCGATCTGGTTCAACAGGTAAGGGCCGAGAAATAGTATTTAATCCTTCCTAAAACTTACCCTCTTCTTTCACAATTACCGCCGCAGGCCCTTGCGCACGCTGCGGATTTTCCCTTACCTTTGTACATGCTGGATGAAGGCAATAAAATTGGAGATATTGGCGAGCTGCTGCTTTCCCTGTTTCTGACCCAAAAAACCAGGGAAGGCTACCTTTTCAACCCGCTCCTGATTGGCGGAAAATGGCCCACAATGGATATTTACGCCGAAATCAGCCGAGATCCAGGCAAATTTTGCTTTTTTCAGGTAAAAACTACCCTGCGCGGGTATTCATCCAAAGGAAAATTGCAAATCAATGTCCCCAAAATCAAGCTCGAGCGCCTGGCCCGTTACCACGCCCCGAGTTATCTGGTTGGAATTGACTTGAAAAATGACAATCCGTTCCATTCAAAAGCGTATATTGCAGCCGTAAGGGGCGCACACGCGCAGGGCATGCACGGTGTTTCTACCCGATACGAGCTGACTGAAGAAAATCTGATCCGCCTCCGCGATGAAGTGGAAGATTTTTGGGATAAATCAAACCTGATGGACACTAAAACCGTTTATCGGTCCATATTCGATATATGAGTACCAAAAAGGAAATGGATGCCTGGCGCGCCGAGTTAATCGCCAAAGTGTTTTTGCTGAGCAGCGGGTTCACTGTGCTGCCGGTACCGGAAGACAAAGCCTATGATTTTCTGGCTATTGAGGATCAGGGCAAAAAGCAAAAACTGGCGATAGAGGTGTTGGCCACACGCTCCTCCAAAATGACGATTGCGAAAAAATTTGAAGCGCTGCGGGAAAGTATTGTTCCGAACGGCATGCCTGTGGTATTGTTTTACATCAATTCAGAGAAAGAAAACGGCTATTTTGAGGTAATCGGAAAAAACAACCGCAGCGGTATTTTGCCCCTCAAAAAAGCGGTTTTCAAAGAATTGCTCTCTGAAAATATGAATTAGCCCTTTCTAACCCGGCGGAATATTCATCACAATGCCCGCCTCCCGAAATTTTTTGCGGATGGCATACCGCAATTCGCTGCGTACGGTTTCTACTTCAAATTTGCGGTTGGTCCAGAACACCAGTTCAAACAACATGCGCTCGTCGGCAAACTCCAACAGGCGTGCAAGGGGTTGAAAGCGTTTTTGTTGCAGCACATCGGGGTGTTCGGCAGCACAGGCAAGCAACAAATCGCGCACTTGTTCTTCATTGGCTTCATAACGCGCACCTGCCAGCACCGAAAATTGCGAGGGTTCTTTTTCCCGGTGCGTCCAGTTGACCACATTTTCCGTGATAAATTTGTGGTTGGGAATGATCAGCGCCTGACCATCGCGGGTGGTAAGTTTCGAGGTGCGCAGGCTGATTTCCGTAACCAGGCACATCTGGCCGTCTAATTGCAGAATATCGCCAACCTCAATGGTGCCTTCAAACAGCAAAAATATGCCCGACATGATGTCGCGGAATATTTGTTGTACGCCTAATCCCAAGCCTACGAGCAAGGCGGCCGAGCCAGCGAGCAGCACCGAAACGTGCAGGCCCACCACTTCGAGCATCACAACCACGGCCATGGTCCACACCAGATATTGTACAATCAGGAACAGCGAATGTCGACGGCCCTGGTCGGAACTTTTGCCGAGCTGCGCGCGGTCGATGAGGCGGTGCAACACCCGCAGGAAAAACCAGGTAGTTCCCCAAACGAGCAGCAGTCCCAGGAGTATGGCTGGAGTCAGTTTAACCGGACCCAGGGTAAGAAACTCGTAGTTCATGGTGTTTAACGCTTAACGGACAATCAGTTTTTCGCGCTCTGGCCCAGTCGAAACCATTTTTACCGGTATCCCAAGGTATTGCTCAATGGCCTCTAAAAAGAGACGCGCCTGACGCGGTAATTGATCAAAATGTTGCACATGATCTAGGCTACATTGCCATCCTTCAAAGTGCCGGAGAACGGGTTCAATGGAGGTGCTGCACAGGTCGTAAGGCAGCTGATCCTGCTCGCGGCCATCGTACTGATATTGGGTGGCTGCTGCAATTTCGGCAAATGAATTCAATACATCTATCTTGGTCATACACAATTCGGTCGTACCATTCAGGATGTTTGTATACTTGAGTTGGGGGAGATCTATCCAGCCGCAACGGCGCGGACGACCGGTAGTTGAACCGAATTCCATTCCTTCCTGCCGCAATTTTTCTCCAATCGGATTGTCAAGTTCGGTCGGGAAAGGGCCGCTTCCTACCCGGGTACAATAGGCCTTGGTTATGCCTATCACCCTTCCAATTTGTTGAGGCGCAATGCCTAAACCGGTACAAACCCCGGCCGTAATGGTGTTGGATGAGGTTACAAAAGGATAGGTACCAAAATCGATGTCTAGCATCGATCCTTGTGCGCCTTCTGCCAAAACCCGTTTTTTCTGTCGAAGCGCATCGTTCAAGTAGTATTCACAATCTACAAAAGGCAGGGTGCGTAGGGTATCCAGACTTTCAAACCAGGCTTTTTCTTCTCCGGCGAGGTCAAAATCGATGGGCGTGTAAATTTTAAGCAGGTCTAAGTGTTTGGTTTTCAGGCTTTCGTACAGATCCCTGAAGCCAGGCAGGCTGATATCGCCCACGCGCAGGCCATTTCTGCCTGTTTTATCCATATAGGTAGGACCGATGCCTTTGAGGGTGGAACCGATTTTGGCTTTGCCTTTGTGTGCTTCGCTGGCAGCATCCAGCCAACGGTGGGTAGGCAAAATCAAGTGTGCTTTACGCGATACCAACAACCGGGATTTGAACTCAACCTGCGCCTGCTCGAGTGCGCGCAATTCGCGTTGAAAAATGATGGGATCAAGCACTACGCCATTTCCAATCAAATTGACCAGGCCTGGGCGAAAAATCCCTGAAGGTACGGTATGCAACACATATTTATTGCCGCCAAACTTCAGGGTATGCCCGGCATTGGGACCACCTTGAAAGCGCGCAACAATATGATAATCATTGGCTAGATAATCTACGATTTTTCCTTTTCCTTCATCGCCCCATTGCAGGCCTAAAATGACATCAATTTGCATGTTTTTTTTCGAATTTGGCTAAAAATAAGCGCTTTAATGCCTGCGTGGCATCTTTAAAGTCGCTGGCAAGCTGCAAAATTACCAATTCGGTGCAGGCTTTTGTAGCATTTTTTCAGGAAAGTAAATCGGGTTTCCAAATTTGCAGCTTACATGATGCCTAATGCCGATTTCCTATTCCGGCACTTCTGCATTACCTTTGTGCCATGAAACGCTTGTTGCTCCTTTTGATCATTGCTTGTAGTCTCTGCTTTTGCTTGCATGCTCAGAGTGGGGGCAATCCTTTTGAAATGCGTTTCCGCCTGCCTAAGGTTGCTCAGTCGGGTACTACGGCTGCCATGGTAACCAATCCATTCGACGTTGTGAGCCATCGTCAGCCGGGAGTCAGTGATGTGCTTCTGGTAAACACAACTGCTCCATTCAAGCCATTTTCCTTGATTCCAAAAGGAAACACCTTGCACCAAACAACCCTCTTCTGGGTTTTGGTACTGCTCTTTAGTGTACTTACTTTGTCCGTTTCTGCCAATCGGAAGGTGCTGGGCAGGGCCTGGCGCGGCTTTTTGAACGACAGTGCCCTGAATTTGGCGCAACGCGAAGCTTCCGGATTTGCAGGCTCTACGCCCTATTACTTCCTGTATGGTAGCTTCTTGTTGCAATCTGGCTTGTTCATGTTCCTGACAGCCCGTTTTTTTAATCGGGCCGATTTTAACAATTTCTCGTTTTTATTGCTGTGTTTCTTCCTTTCCAGTGGTATTTTTTTGTCAAAACATGCCTTACTGCGTCTCATCGAATGGCTTTTCCCGCTTGGAAATGCAATTACCCGTTACAATTTTCTAATTGTTATTTTCAACTGTATTCTGGGTGTTTTTATCATTCCATTCAATTTTTTGATCGCTTTTGGCGGAATTCTTGAAGGATTTTTGCTGTTTTGGACCCTCGGACTGATCCTGGTTTTTTACCTCTACCGATCTTTTCGGGCAGCATCGATCGGCACAAAATTTTTAGCCAATAATCAATTTCACTTT
>JAGWYI010000305.1 GCA_018969455.1 Bacteroidota bacterium
CGGATGGGCCAGGGGGAAGACGAACAATTTCAGATTTTGCTGTGACATTTTAAAAGAGGAGCAAGATTAAAAGTTTTTGGAATGCTAAAGATACGGCGAATGCAGGAGTGTATTAGAATGAATCAATGGAAGATGTATTTATTTTTGCATTTTTTTACAATTATCCCATCAAATTATTTGGCAGTATGGCAAAGCAGCGCGTACATTTGCGCCCTCGAAAAGCCCGGGGTTACTTCAGGTAAGAACCTGGGCGAGATTCTATCTCTTTCACAATTTTCATTATTTCCAATGGCAGTAAAACTTCGCCTCCAGCGGAAAGGTCGTAAAAAAGCGCCTTTCTACCACATTGTAGTAGCCGACAGCCGTTCTCCACGAGACGGCCGTTTTATCGAAAAAATTGGCACTTACAACCCCCTCACTGTTCCTGCAACCATTGAACTGAATCTGGATGCTGCATTCAAATGGCTGATGGATGGCGCAGAACCCACCCATACCGTGAATGCCATACTCCGGTTTAAAGGTGTATTGTTGCGCAAGCACCTGGCAATCGGCGTTCGAAAAGGCGCCCTTACCCAGGAAGAAGCAGATGCCCGCCTGGCCGCCTGGGTAGATGGCAAAGACCAAATGATCCAAAAACAACGCGAAGCGGTGAAGGCAGCAAAAGCTGCCCTGACCATCAAAATTGACGGTGTTCCAAAAGAAAAACCTAAAGTAGAAGAACCTGTTGCCGAAGCTGAAGAAAATGCGGAAGTAACAGCGGAAACAGGCGAAGAAAGCGCAACAGAAGAAACAACTGCTGCAGAATAATAGCCCACAAGCCAGCCTGCACTTTTTTGATCTTAAATTTTTGCAGACTTGGCAATTCAAAAGCAAAGTACCTTACCTTTGCTTCCAACAGATTACAACCAGACCTGGTAAAGCCCTTTGCGGTTTTACCAGGTTTTTTTTCAATAAACCAAATCCTTTTTATTTCACCAAAGATTTTTTTATATGCAAGCGCTTGATGATCAATACTATGACAACCTGAATGAACTCGCAGCGAGCATACAGGAGTCGCCAGTTCTGGTGCAATATCTCGATGAAGAAGACGATGCGCTGTATAATGATTTGCGCCTGGAATTCGAGCCGCGTATTTCGGAACTGCACCATAGGGTTGCTGCAGAGGCCCCTTTGCAATTGGTCACTTTTGAGCGATACCTGCTCGAACCCGTTTTCGAAGGTTTGTATTTGCCTCGAATTTTGGGCTACTCGGTGCTGCGCGGCGAAATCAATGACCAATATAAATATGTGCGCCCCAATGATCATTTCAAAGATATTTTGCTCGCCATTTGTGCAAGCCCACATTTCGACCAGCTGAAAAAACGCATCGGACAAAGTATTTCGGTGGGATTTGCCTTGAGCAGCGACATTTGGATTACCAACCTGCTCTCTTTGGTGGAAAACAAGCGCATTCGGTATTTCTTGCAACAACAGAAAAATGATCGATTCCGCGACCTCAAAGACCGCATCGACCTGTATACCCGCTATTCCAATCAATTCCGAAATGAATTGTATTTCTCGGCCGATTTCCCCAGCTCGCTCGGAGAAATGAAAGCCAACTTCTCGGCACTGCGCCAGTTTTTGCTCAAACGCTTTGAAGTGGGAGGCGACAATGCCTCCTTGAAGGAAAAAATGCAAAATTTCCTGAATACCAAAGACTTCCAGGGCACGGAAGAATACATGGAAATGCTCGCAATGTTTGGCAATTACATTGATCTGGACCCCGCAGAACGCCTCGCATTTGCAACCCATTTCGAAAGAGAACGACGCTCATTTGCCGAATTTGACCAACGTTATTTGCGCTTCTTATTGGCACTCTACAAATCACCCGGTATTGAAGCCGTACATGATGAACGCTTGCTGGCATTCATAGACAAAAACTGGAAAGATAAAATCAGCGATTATTACCGGATTGCCGAAAAAATTCACACCAACGGTTATGTCGACCCTCAATCCATCGAGGCCGTTCAGGATTTTTACAATACGCACGAAGGTCTTTCTGTTGAATCAGAGTGCCTGCGCCAGCTGATTCTGCGCTATTTTACCCAATTAATGGGCGGTATGACAGAAAGATCCTACTCTGATTATTTTGAACTGACCAAAATTTTCGGCTTGTATATCAAAATATTCGGGAACAGCCAATTCAACCTGGATGTCGAACGCCTTTCTATGACCTACGTTGATCGGCTCCTGAAACGCTATACCGACAAACGCGGCAAAGACTACCAGGACATCAAAAAATTTGTTTCTACCCAATTTGTAGATTTAGGCTTTTTGAAAGACAAAGAAGTGGTTGAAATATTCAAAACCCGGAGAAAAAAACGCAAAACGGGAGAATAGACGCCTTTGAATCAAAATAAAAATCATGAAAAGTACACATGCTTGCGGGCGCGAATCACGCTTTGTCCTTCAAACCGGGCTGAAAAACCGAACTCAATATGCATCGTTACACACGATAAAACCGGCATTCAATCGATAAATCCAGAAAACCTGTCGAAGCGACAACCAAAGCCCGGAAGCCTTGTGTACTTTTGCTCAACACTCCATCATACCGGTTTATTCAAACACAATTGATCCTATATGTCAATCCTGATTTTTTTAATTGTTTTGTACATCCTGCTGGGTATCAGCATGATGAAACTTTTTGAGAAAGCGGGAATTCCGGGTTGGAAAGCCCTGGTTCCCGGACTTGCATCGGTGGAATGGTGTAAAATGGTGGGAAGAAAACCCCAATATGCCTTATGGCTTTTGTTCCCCATCGTGAATATTTTCATTTATGCCGGTTTGGTGATTGACATGGTGCGCAGTTTCGGGAAGCACGGTTTTTGGGATTCCGTGCTGGCGGTGGTGTATGCGCCAATTCCATTTTTTATGCTGGGATCAAATGCCAAAGCAAGTTATCAGGGCCCCATCCTCGACCGCGAACGCGAATACCATCGCTTGCACCATGAAGCAGTTGCCAAAAATGACAAAACTGCCCTGCGCCGATTGGAAACTGATTTCCCCTATATGAAAAAATCGGTAAGCAGAGAATGGTCAGAGGCCATCATTTTCGCCGTTTTCGCAGCCGCTTTTATCCGCATGTTCCTCATTGAAGCCTACGTGATCCCAACCTCCTCCATGGAAGGCACGCTTAAAGTAGGCGACTTTCTGTTTGTAAGCAAAGCCCACTACGGCATCCGCACCCCAATGACAGTAGTGCAATTTCCTTTAATGCATAACCGCTTGCCGTTCAATTTGGGAGAATCCTATTTGACCAAGCCCTCCCTACCCTACTTTCGCTTACCTGCTATTGAAACAATAGACCACAACGAACCGGTTGTGTTCAATTTCCCCGCTGGCGACAGCGTAGTGTTGACACCAGAAAGAAACTTTGACATCTATCAATTGCGTCAACAAGGCGGAGGGCAGCTGCCACCTGGCGTGGACGTTATTGCCCGCCCCATCGATAAAAAAGACCACTACATCAAACGCTGCATCGGCCTGCCGGGCGACAGTTTGCTCATCCGAAATGGCGTGGTGTATATCAACGGACAGGCTGCACAGGTGCCTACGCATCGCCAATTCTTATACCATGTAAGTGGAAATGTAAATATGAAAAAACTGGATGAATGGGGCGTTAGCCTAAACGACGCCGGCCCCAATGCCGGATCCAGTGGCTATTTCAACCTCGACGATGCCCAGGTGGAAAAAGTTAAATCCATCGGGCCCGATGTTAAGGTCGAACGCGTACCCCAGCAACGCTTCCCAGGTTATGTGTTTCCCAACGACGCCAAAAGGTATGGAAACTGGACCGTGGATGACTACGGCCCGATATACATTCCGAAAAAAGGGGTAACAACGCCCGTCAATATGAACAACATTGCGTTTTACCTGCGTATTATCCGTGATTTTGAACACAACAAACTGGAAATCAAGGGCGACAAGATTTTCATCAACGGGGTTGAATCGGGTGCTTACACCTTCCGGCAGGATTATTTCTGGATGATGGGCGACAACCGCCACAATTCGGAAGACTCACGCATTTGGGGCTATGTACCCGAAGATCACATTGTAGGAAAACCCCTGTTTATCTGGTTCTCTACCAAAAACGGCGCATTGAAAAACGGCATCAACTGGAACCGGATTTTCAAATCAGCCAGTTCGATGTAATTAACCATCCTGAAATAAAAAAGCCTTGCCGGATACAACACAGCAAGGCTTTTTTTTCAGGCATGTAAATGCACCAACAGGGCTGAAATCGCCCTGGCCCGGTGGCTGATTTGATTTTTGATGCCTTCGCCGAGCTCGGCAAATGTTTCGGTGTATCCGTCCGGAATAAAAATCGGATCGTAGCCAAAACCGCCCGTTCCATGGGGCGCCGTGGCAATCTGGCCGGTACAAATCCCTTCTAACAGGGTTTCCTTTCCATCTTTTACCAAAGCGATGATGGTGCGAAACTGTGCGCGGCGGGAAGCCTTGTTTTCCAAATTGTGCAGCAGCAAGTTGTTGTTGGCCTGCGGGTCGCGGCTTGCGCCGGCATAGCGCGCGGTGTGCACGCCGGGCGCGCCTGCGAGGGCTTCCACTTCCAGACCCGTATCTTCCGAAAAGCAGTCGAAGCCGTAGTGTTCCTTTACGTACCGTGCTTTAAGCAGGGCATTTCCTTCGAGCGTATCTTCCGTTTCTTCGATATCTTCCATACAACCAATGTCTTTGAGGGTTTTGATGTGGTATTTTCCACCCAGCATTTGTTCGACTTCCCGGGCTTTATGGGGGTTGTTGGTGGCGAAGACTAGGACTTTCATGGTGTGTTTTTGCTGCAATAATACAGCTGATTGGGAGGAAATTAATGTATTGCTTTCATAAATGGCCGCCTGTTTTGGAAGTGTGATCAAATCGCATATCTTTGTATAAAAATGCGCTTGAAAGCCGCAGACAGGAGCTTATGCAACAGATTGTGCTTGAAATAGAAGAAAAACGTTTTGCCTTGTTGATCCAATTTCTCAAGACGCTGGATTATGTAAAAATAATTCAGGTTGAGCAGGAACCAAGGCGAACTAAAGAAACCTCAAATGGAGCTGTTCAAAAACCAGCACTTATTGCTTTTGAAAATTATGGTTTTCCATTGAGTCCAGGCGAAAGTTTCCATCGGGAGGATATTTATGGTGACGATGGCAGATAAAGTTTTTATTGATACGAATGTTTTGGTTTATGCGGATACTGGTGATCCCGTTTTTGGCCATGCTGCCCAAACAAAAATACTTTACTTGGCGTCTCAGGGTTATGAACTATGGATTAATCGACAAGTGATTCGGGAATACTGCGTAATCGTTTCCAGGAAAATGAAAGATGCCGGTATTTATGACCCAATGCGGTTGGTAAACAGGGTGCGCCAAATGGAACAACAGTTTTTAGTTGCCGATGAAACTACTGATTCTACGAAGGCACTTTTAGTACTCATCACCAAATATGGAGTCTTAGGGAAATCTATTCATGATTGTAATATTGTTGCAACCATTAAAACTTTAGGTATTGCAAATTTAATTA
>JAGWYI010000306.1 GCA_018969455.1 Bacteroidota bacterium
CGTTGCGGCTGGCAGGAACATCGCTTGCATTCAAATCGTAACGCAGCAGGGTAACGCCGGTTCCGGTAAGGTTGTTGGCGGCGTATAAGTACCGGCTGTTTGGGGAAAATTCAAAATAGTCGCCTGTATTGGGCAGCAGCACAGGCGTTTGCGGAACGCCATTTTGGTTGTCAAAAGCGAGCAGTCCGACCGATTTATTGTTCAAAGAAAGGGCAAGGAACTTTCCATTTGGGGCGCCCTTGATGTAGGCATTGGTGTACGCGCTGCCATAGGTTCCCGAAAGCTGAATACCGGCACTGGATACCAAATAGACCAACAAAGCGCCGGTGTTGGCGTCGGTAATGAGGATCCAGTAATCCTGCCCGTTGGCATGTCTTACGGCACACAAACCTTCGTAAGAAGGCACATGCAGCATCATTTGCTTGTCTACCACAGCGCCTTGTCCGCCATTGGCATTTGCGTCCAGTTCAAACCAGGACAAACCCCTTCCGAGCGGTTGGCCGGGCACATTTCCGCCAACATAATATTCTATTTCCTCCATGGTAAACAGGTAATAATGGCCTGGAACGCCGGGTTTAGGGATAAAAACCGAAGATTGTGCTGCGCTAAAGCCGCCCCCTTCGGTATTGCCCATGTCATAGACGAGTTGGTTGGCGCCATTCCAGATTTTGCCGGAAGTTTGGCCGCTGAGAATCGGGTCACGGCCGCCGCCGTTGGTATAAAACAGCGGATTTCCATTCGCGTCGCAGATGCTCGCGCAGCCTTCGAAGGTGTTTTGTTCCGAGCCGGCCAGGGAAAGGGGGGCGCCAGCGTTAAACTGCAGTGCGCTTTTCAGGCCAAAATACCAGACATTGCCTTCTTTTTGGCCGCTTGCTGATGTACAGGCAAAAATAATTAAAATAAGGCACCCAAAAATGGTGGTTAATTGTTTCATAGCAAATGACTGTTTACAGATGCAAAACTAGGGCTGTTGAAGTATTCCGGGTAAAAAAAACGGGAGAATTGCTCGTATTGAGCCGCAGAGAAGTAAAAAACCGGCAAAAGGAACATTTCCAGTTGCCGGTTTTTTTATTTTTTCCCGAAAATTTAATGTTCCGGGCGCATTTGCGGGAAGAACAACACTTCCTGGATGCTGGCCTGCCCGGTAAACAACATGGTCAAACGGTCGATTCCGAATCCGATGCCCGCAGTAGGCGGCATACCGTACTCGAGTGCGCGGAGGAAATCTTCATCCATGGCCATGGCTTCTTCATCGCCGCGGGCAGCGAGCGCGAGTTGATCCTCGAATCGGGCGCGCTGATCGATGGGGTCGTTGAGCTCGGTGTAGGCGTTGGCCACTTCTTTGCCATTTACAAACAGCTCGAATCGTTCCACCAGCCCTGGTTTGCTGCGGTGCATTTTGGTGAGCGGCGACATTTCCACCGGATAATCGATGAGGAAAGTCGGCTGAATGAGGTGTTCTTCTACTTTTTCGCCAAAAATTTCGTCTATCAGTTTGGCTTTGCCCATAGATGCGTCGATTTCGATGTGGTTATCGCGGCAATATTTGCGCAAATCGGCCTCATCAGATTGTTCCACATCGATGCCGGTGTATTGCTTGATGGCGTCGAACATCGTCAGGCGGTTGTAAGGTCCGGCGAATTCGATCAAATGGGAGCCAGCTTGCACGGTGGAAGCGCCGTCGTTATGCAGGGCACGGGCCACGCGTTCGAGCATTTGTTCGGTTACATCCATCATCCAGTTGTAGTCTTTGTAGGCTACATAGAATTCCAGCGCCGTAAATTCCGGGTTGTGGGTACGGTCCATGCCTTCGTTTCGGAACATTTTGCCGAATTCATACACGCCATCGAAACCGCCCACGATGAGGCGTTTGAGGTACAATTCGTTGGCGATGCGCAGGAAAAGCGGCATATCCAGTGTATTGTGGTGGGTTTTGAAGGGCCGGGCAGCTGCGCCCCCGTGGATGGGTTGCAGGATGGGGGTTTCCACCTCCAGCAGTCCCAGTTCATCGAGGTAATTGCGCATGGTTTTGATCAATTTGCTGCGCTTGATGAATATCTGGCGGAATTCGGGATTGACCGTAAGGTCGACATAACGCATGCGGTAGCGCTGTTCGGGGTCGGTGAAGGCGTCGAAAATATTGCCTTCTGCATCGCGTTTTACGATGGGCAGCGGGTGCAGCGTTTTGGAAAGGAGTTTGAATTCCTTCACGTGTACCGAAACTTCACCGGTTTTGGTGCGGAAGGCGAACCCTTTTACCCCCACGAAATCACCGAGGTCGAGCAATTTTTTGATTACCACATCGAAAAGGGTAGCATCTTCTCCCTGGAGGAGGTCATCGCGGCGGAGGTACAGTTGAATACGGCCGGTGCTGTCTTGCAGGTTCATAAACAGCGCCTTACCGGCTTCGCGGCTGGCCATAATACGACCAGAGAGGGCTACTTCCTGGTAATTGAGGCGGTTTTTTGTTCCGTCTTCCAGGGTTTCTTCCTGGTAATTGGCAACGATGTCGGCAGCGAAAGCATTCACGGCAAACATTTCCGGAGGGTATGGATCATAACCCAGTTCGCGCAATTTTTGCAGCGATTCCCGGCGCAGGATTTCTTGTTCTGTCATTCCTTGAACGTTCTGTATGGCAAATAAGGGTGCAAAAATAAGGCATTGCAGGCGGATGCCGGGAATGCCAAATTAAATTTTAGTAAAACTGCCTGATCAAAGGTGAAGTTCCCTTTAAAACCACAATATTTGGCCTTCAAGGGGCCCTATTTCCATTTTTTATTTTGCATTTCTATTCTCAAACGCAAATCCTCCGCATATTGTTCTGTAAACTTTTTTTGATTTTCCTGTGCGCGATCACGCAGCTCCTTTTCCGACACGGGGGGCAGCGCCGACATGTGTTGAATTAAATGGTTCAGGGCATCGGCCTGATCGGGCAGCGCCTGAAAAAAAGCGCTTAAACGCTGTAGTTGCGCGGTGTTTTCAAACCAAATTTCCGGGATCTGCAGCAGTATTTGATCGGGATCGAAGCCTTCAAAGCGCTGAAAAAATGCAGTAATTTCTTCCTTTGCAATTTCTGCTTGCCACAAAGGGCTGCGCCGCAATTGTTGCAGCACCATGGGGCTATCCTGAAAGTTTTGGTCTATAATAGCACCTTGAATGCGCATAGACGCCTCAAAATCAAAAGCATAGAGGGTTCCTTCAGCCCGCAGCACATTGGTATTGGCGGGTGTTCGATCGATGTTTAAAAGCAAGCAATCGAACAAAAACAAGGGAATCAGCAGGGTATTCCCTTTCAAAAGTTCGCCGGGCAGGTCTTCTGCATTTTGGAAGAAGGGATAAGCCAGGTTCAGGCCGATGCTTTTTTGTATGGCTTCCCGGGTTTCAACATCTACAGCCTGCATGTCCATACCGATTTGCAGGTTTACCAGGCAGGCTGGCATCACGGGTAACTGGAGGGCCTGTCCCATCAGGCAAGCAATAAAATCAACCAGTTGCGCATGGGGGTTGCTCAGGCTTGCGCGCAATTTGACCAAATAAGCTGCTCCGGAGGCGTCCTGAACGATGATGGGGCGGGAAGAGCCCCGTTTGTGAACGCCCGTGACACGAAGCGCCGAAATAGTATTTGAAAACATGTTTAAATGTAGCATTTTTATTCCAGTCAGAAGACAAATCCAGAAACATTTTTATGTAGTTTTGTATTCAATAAAAAACCCCGTCTGCTTTTCCAGCAGGCGAGGTCAAAAATCTCCCTAGTGTATATGTTTTGTAATACGTACTTCTCTAAAGGAAGTCACATATTTTGTTTTGTTCGTACTTAAAAAAAAGCAAAAACCTTGCCGTTTTTTATAATTTGTAACCGAATGCGACTACAAAAGAATAAAATTTTGTAGAAATAGTACGGGGAATCAGGAACAAAATTGATTTTTTTTAGAAAAACTGTTTGACTTGTTTGTAAAAGAATTGTTTAATCTAAAACCCGGTCTTTTTCGCTGGATACGCCGACGACTTTATGGATCACCCGATCCAGGTCTTTGGTTACAGAATCAAAATACTGGAATAATTTTTTATTGTCATCATCGAGTTTATCCCATTCAATCAATTGCATTAAACCGAGAATATTAGAAACGGGTCGGCGGATTTCGTGCGAGTGGGTCCAGGAGATTTCCTGCAATTTTTCGAAACGTTTTTGGGCGATATTGATGTCTTTGGCATTGAAGCTAACGCCAATAATTTGGGCTTGCTGGTTGTAAACCGGGTAGTAAGCGATTTCAAACCAGCAGCTTTCATGAGGGAAGTGCATGCGTTTTCGAATTTTAGTGGTTTTACCTTCCAATGCATCGGCGAAATTGAGTCGAAAGGCTTCCACTTCGGTGGGCATGATGTAATCGAGGATGTTTTGATTTTCCTGTGGGGTTCGGTTAAAAAAGCGTCGGAGCAATTTAATGCCGGTTTTATTGATAGAGAGTATTTCAAAATTTTTTCCGATCAACACATTTGCATCGGAAGTGCTATTCAGGATGGCTTCCAATTTGTTTTTGGTAGCAAGGTTTAGGGCATTTTCGGTTTCAACAATCTTTTTTTGTCTGTAAAGTTGATCGAGCACCGGTTTGTAGATAAACAAGAACTCACTAACCAGTACAAACAGAGAAAAGAGCGCCAAAAAAATCTCGGTCATGGTGAGCAGGCGCAGGCTGTGGGCTGCTTCGGCTTCCAGATCGGTGGCAACGGTTTCCATTTTTTGCAAAAAAGCCGTCTGATTGACACTGAACTGTTCAAGATTCAAGGTCCGGCCGTTTAAAAGGGAATCCACGGCAGCTGCCGAAATCCGGATGTGCTGGTCTGCATACAACAATTGCAGCAGGATTTTGGGATTTTTACAGGCAGGCAGCTTGAGGGGCTCCGAGCCATACACCAGGTAGCGTTGTCCTTGTCGCCATTCCTGCATGCTGCTGCGCAATTCCGGCAACACACTTCGGTCGGAAGCAGCTTGAAAAACCTGGGTGTTGATTTTCTGGCTGAGCATGCGCTGACGGCCCACCATGTTGAGTACCCGGGCATCGCTGTTTTTCTGCTGGAGCATGTATTGAATCATCACCTGATTGAACACAACCAGCGCAAGCGCCGTCAATATGGCAACCCAGAATAAATGTGCATGCTGGGGCCTTTTGAATGATTTGAAAAAACGCATAACAAATGATTGTTTTGCATTTTCCATGCCAATTGGACCAAGGAACCTACATGCCAATGTTGTAGGCGGGGAATTTATCCGGAGAAAAGTCGGGTATCGTCAAAATCACCCATGGTCCCGGGTTTCTGGCAGCAATACCCGGAAACAGCTCCCCTGGTCGGGCACACTTTCCACGGAGATGGAGCCGCCCATGGCCTCAATTTGTGTTTTGGTTAAAAAAAGGCCAAACCCGCGTGCCTCGGCGTTGCGGTGGAAGGTTTTGTACATGCCGAAGAGTTTGTCGCCGTGTTTTTCGAGATCGATGCCCAGGCCGTTGTCGCGCACCTCCAGTTCCACGAAACGGGAGTCCAGATGGCGGGCC
>JAGWYI010000307.1 GCA_018969455.1 Bacteroidota bacterium
TACAAAATTCAACAATTTTAGATGGGACAACAGCGGTTAACGCTCAAGAAAATTCTACCATTTCAATTATTGGAAATGAGTTTAGAAGAAACTTCGTTTGTGTCAAACTTGGAAATGAATTTTCTCCCGTAAGTTGCAAAATTCCGGCCAAAGTGAACACCCAATTCCGGTCAAAGTGAACACCTTGATTTTGTGTTCAGCGTAGTAGGAATCAAAGGTATAAAATTAGTGTTTTTGCATGGTTTTTTTACGCATGGAATCGCCTTTTAGTTCGATTCGATGTGCATTGTGGATAATTCGATCCATGACCGCATCGGCTAGTGTTGATTGTGTGATGAGTTGATGCCAATGTTCGACTGGGATTTGTGAGGTCAGGATGAGTGCATGTTTGTGTGTCATGTCTTCGATTAGATCATAAAGGATGAGTTGATCGGCTTCCTGGAATGGGTGTAACCCGAAGTCGTCGAGGATAAGGAGGTTGTGGCGGGTCACCTGATTGAGTTTTTTGAGATAGGTACCGTCGGCCTTGTCATTGAGCAGTTGGGTGAGGAGTTTGGCCGTAGAGGTGAAGAGGACTTTAAAGCCTTTGATGCAAGCGGTATTGCCCAGGGCAGTAGCCAGGAAGGATTTGCCCACGCCGGTTGGCCCGGTGATCAGGACGTGTTCTCCTCGTTGGATGAAGTTACAGGAAGCCAATTGGAGGATGTTGGCCTTGTTCAAGCCTTGTCGATTGGCCGAGAAGTCGATTTGTTCGAGGGCTGCGCTTTGTCGGAATCGGGCCTGATTGAGCAGGTACTGACTTCGGCGGTTTTGGCGTTCTTCCCATTCTGCGTGAACGAGATTAGCAAGGATTTCGTCGGTGCTGGAGCCTTCCAGGGCGCCGCTTGCCAGGGATGTCTGGTAAGCATGTCGCATGCCGTGTAGTCGCATTTGGGCGAGCAAGTCGAGGGTGGAAGATGTGGTAATCATGATAAATATATTGGTGAATGAATGTGAGGAAGAGCGGCTTTTAGGCGTTGGGATCGCTTTTGTTCAGGTAATACTCAGGCCCGCGCAGATTTTGATGCGCATCGGGTATGGACAGCACCTTGACGGCGCTTGATTTTGAACGGTTTTGTTTCAGGTGGTGGAAGATGAATGCGTAGTTGTATTGTCGGCGTTCGACGGCTTCGAAGCAAGCCTGTTCAGTTGCGGCATGACCGTGCTGCTGGGCCAGGGCGAGTATGCCCAGGCAGGAACGGTAAGCTTGTTCGGGGTGGTCTTTGGTGCGGCACATGCCCTCGAAGAGTTTGACGGTGTGCGGCCCCACGCCTTGGGCGCGGCGAATAAAATAGGTCTCGCTCCATTCGCTGACAAAACGGTGGGTAGAAGGCATGTGTTCCGTTTGAGTGGAATATCCATGCTGCTGGTGGCTGTACGGATGCAGGGCGATGCGTTCATGTTGATAAAAAATCTCGACGTGCGCCGTATCGTATAAAACCTTGACTTTGCGGCCGATATATCGGTACGGAACGCTGTAATAGTGCTTGGTATCATTCAGTTGTATATGGCAGTTTTTTTGCACTGTCAGTTCGCGCTGTTGTTTCCACACAAAGGGTTCGGGTGGAAGGGGGCGCAGATATTGGCGCTCCAGGTGTTCGAATAAATGCCGACGGCTCTCCTTGCGTCCTTGCATCGGAAGGCCGTTTAGGGTGTCCAATTCCAGGCGAATAGCGGCGTTCAATTCCGCCAGGTTATGAAAAATGTGGTTACGCAAACGCGCATAAACACGCCGGTAGACTTGCCTCACAGCGTTTTCAACCTTGGGTTTGTCTTTGGGCGACCGAGAGCGTGCCGGCACGATGGCCGTACCATAATGTTGGCACAAGGCCCAAAAGCGTTCATTGAGTTTTGGTTCATATTTATCGGCCTTGGTAACGGCGCTCTTCAAGTTGTCCGGAACCAGGCAGGCCGTTACCCCGCCGATGTATTCAAATGCATGGCATACGCTCAAACTGAATTCCGCCAAGGTCTGCCCCATACTGGCCTCGGCGTAAATTAAACCCGAACAGCCCAAGGCCGCAACAAACACCTCGACCTTCGTTTGCTCGCCGCTGTCCCGGTCTGTCAAATACAGATGATCCCCGGCATAGTCCACAAACAACTTCTCGCCCGCTTTATGTTCAATGGGCTGATACGCCTGTCCAAGCCGCAGATGCTCACGCAGGTACTGGAAGAATTGTGTTTTGCCATAACCATCCGGGTAAGATTGCCGGTATTCTTCCAACAACGTCTGGCGCGTAACATGCGGGCGTTTCAATTCCTGTTCATAATGCGGCAACAAGCGGCATAACGTCGCCCAACGGTCATCGGCTTTGTCGGTATAGCCGCTTCGGCAAAGCGTCAGCAAACTGTGATCATCCAGGCTGGACAACACATTCCAATCCAGACCACTGTCTTCCAAAAATTGAACGTATTTGACTACCGTAGTCCGCGAAAGCCCCAAGGACTTGCCGATAAATCGATGGGTACGGCCTTCTTGTTTAAACCGAATAAGTGTCTTGAGTTTCATGATGCTGAGCGCTTGATTTGCCATGTACTTCGTTTTTTTACGAACATACATGAACTATTAGATCAAACACTACGCTGAATCAATCAACCAACATCAGGTGTTCACTTTGCGCCGGAAAAAAACTAACATTATTCCAAATCCGTGTTCACTTTGCACCGGAAAACGCGCAATTTGTGCCGCAGTTTTATTCCAAATTCAACCTGAATAAAAGTGTTCAGTTTGCGCCGGAATATTGCCTGATTTTGACCTGTTTTTAGTGTTCACTTTCACCGGCTAAGGGTGTTCACTTTGCACCGGATTTTGCACACTGGCCGATCCAATAACAGATTGTCACTGCGCCGAACGCCTTTCGAATTGGTCGTACGAGGTACAAAACTGCGGGGCTGGATGGCTTTTAATTGCTGCTGACGCATTAGTGTGGCAACCTGACGACGGCTAACAGTATGACCTGATACTCGTAGTTCTGCACATATTCGTCGGGAGCCATAACGCCGCTTATGTCTCTCAAACACTTCTCTGACCTCTTTACAAAGTGTTTTATCCTCTTGCTTTGAAGTCCCCGTCTCTCCCCGGCGCCAGGCATAAAATGAACTAAAACATACCCCAATAACGCTACATATCAGACGAACACCCCAATTGGCAGACAAATGCACCACCAGGCCATAACCACTCTTTACGTCGGTCGGCCAATAATGTGCAAGGCTTTTTTTAAAATATCACGTTCCGTTTCAACTGCCTTGAGTTGCTTGCGTAACTGCTCTATCTCTGTTTGTGTCGCCAATTCTTCACTACTCATTTCAGAGCGTTGTAACGAACGCCAGTTGTACAGAAGATTCTCGCTGATACCTAATGAGCGCGCTACCTCTGGCACCCCACGACCATTCTGAACCTGTCGCAAGGCCTCCGATTTAAATGCAGCATCGTACTTCCGATGCTTCTTTTTGACTGATTCTTTCTGCATACGTTTGCAAAGTTAATGGAGTTTTTTGTGCGGCATAGAGATACCATCTCAGCATGATAATTTAGGCGCTTTTCATTCTTTAGTATCTATCATTGATATGTCTGATGACATTGATAGAAATTATAAGGCGAAATTAATGGAATTTGTTTCAGCCTACCCTAACTCCATCATTGGAAAAATGGCAAAGTTTAGACTTGCAGAGTTCGCTTGCTCCAAAGCGGGAGGATATAGTAATCCTATTACAGATTCTAATATTAGAGCCTACATTCAACAAACTTATGATGAATTAAAATCCTCACCCATTCTTTTTCTTCAAAAAAAAGCAGATATTTTTTTAAAGACTTGTCTTGACTAAATTCATATATCACAGGTCTCTTAAGAAAAAAAAATGGTCAACTTGAAAAAATTTATATTTATTTTCTGCATGCTGCTCAGTTTCAAACTATCAGCAATTATAGAAATTACCTATATCAAAAACTGTTCCAGCACAAGTGCCAGTGATGGGCAAATGGAGGCTGTGGCCAATGGCAATGCAGGTCCATTTAATTTTCAATGGAGCAATGGCGTTCAAACGAACAACGCTACTTCCAGCAAAATTACCAATTTAACGCCTGGCACCTACAGTGTTACTGTCTCAACTCAAAATGGCTGCACCTTCGTGCTTTCTGCCAGCGTGGGTATCTGCGGGTATGGAAATCCGGGGTTTGAGATACAAACGGTGACGGTGGCAAACGCTACCTTACCCAATGAAAACAATGGCATCATCGACATTAATATGATCAATAATACGGCTTATAAAAGCTATATTTACAAATGGACCGACGCAAACGGCGTGGTAGTTGCAACTACGCAGGATTTGATCAATATTCCGGTGGGCACTTGGAAACTGTTTTAAAACCTCCGAAATGCTGAAAGGCAAATCTTTAAACGCCATGCTGCATTTATTTTTTCGGCAATAGGACATGGCTATTTCCTCAAAAATAAGCCTTGCCTGGCGCCAAAATCTTTACCTTTCCTCTATCCCGGAGGTTTTAAAACAGTTTCTTAGGAAACCTCACTTGACATTTTTTTCTTTCATCGCTTCAAAAACGCAAACTGCTAGTTTAGCCATTGCCGGCAGTTTCCGGTTTACAGACGATTTCACAGAATTGCCACTTTCTGCATGTATAAAACGTGCAATATCATCGTAGGTCCAACCCAATTGAGTTTTCATGGCTTTGAAGCGATTTTCCCATTCAATTTCAGCCCTTTTCATCATTTCTGTCCTTATGAACTCAAATACTTCGGGTGAAAAACTGTTTTTCAGGTTTTTTTCGAAGTAAAACAACATCGTCTCCGAATCTGTCAGGAAGGGATTTTGTTTTTTGGCATTGTATCGAACACTATCCACCCCAAATTGAAAGAGGTCGCACAGCATTTGTGCTTTTCGCGCGACCGGGAGCGCGCTATACCAGCGGGCGTATGCTAGTTCAGCCTCGCCTAAAACCATTGAATTATCAGAGTATTCCATAGCGTAAAATATTTTGTCGGGTGAGCCAAAGTTCGATATAATTTTTGTCCAATTTGACTTCATCAAGCAGGTAAAGAATATCCGTCTTTTGCTTTTCGCTTTTTGAAATTCCATACCAAATCAGTTTTGAAATAATTAGGTCTTCAGGTGAACTTATATAACATTCAACGCCCATAAAATCAACACGTTGTCGTCGCTCAAAAGCTGTCCAGTTGTAATCGCTGTCTTTATAGGACATGAAATCGTATTTGACTCCAGTGTTAAAATCAAGCAAATTAAACATCCGTCCAAATTGAACACTTTCCTTGAATGCATCGTTGAAGTTTTCCCACTCGGGAAAATGTTTAAGGATTTTCTCGACATCTACCGGATGGATTTGGACAATGAAATCAATATCAGCGGTAAATCTGGCTAAGTTAAAATAACTCATCGCAAAACCGCCGACAATCATGTAATTGATGTCCTCTTGCGCTAAAACTGAAACAATTTTTTTGAGACCTTCAAGTAGTT
>JAGWYI010000308.1 GCA_018969455.1 Bacteroidota bacterium
TGATGCAGGAGCCCGACAATTACGAATATGCCGCCAACTTTATGTGGTGTTGCACTATGGCGCTCAATGGTTTGTTGTCGCGCGGCGTGCCTACCGACTGGGCCATTCACGCGATCGGGCACGAATTGACGGCGCAATACCACATTGATCATGCGCGCACCCTGGCGATCATCATGCCCGGCCATTACAACTACAATTTTGAAGCGAAAAAACAGAAATTGGCGCAATACGCAACCCGCGTGTGGGGCATTACCGAGGGCAGTGTGGAGGAAAAAGCAAAAGCCGCCATCGATAGAACCGAAGCCTTTTTCAACAGCCTCGGCATAGCGACCCATTTGTCGGAATACACCGAAAACTACCCGGGAACAGCCGAGAAAATCGCCGAAACCTTTACCGCGCGCGGTTGGACGGCTCTGGGCGAACACAAAAACCTGAAACCGCAAGATGTAGAAGTCATTGTGAAAATGCGGTATTAAATAAAAAAGGGCGGTTAAAAACTGCCCTTTTCTGTTTATTATAACAACCATTTGGGCTCCAATTGCATCTGGCCTTTAAACCAGCCATCCGTTTACCCATGAAAATTATAGAAAAAGGATACCAGGCTACGCTTGCACCGGGCGTCATAACCGGGCTGATGGTGGCGCTCTATTTAACATTTCGATTCCATTTACCCCTGTTTTGGCAGCTGATAGTGCTTATTGTTGGGGTGGGACTGGGCTCGGTTTTTCAGCATGCCTGGGAACGCAAGGCGGGAGACCTGGCAGATAATTTACAGTTTAGGTGGATGCAACTATGGAGTGCAATGATGTTTTCCATGCTTGTTTTGGTAACAATCTGGGTATGTTATAAAATACTGTTTGGGTAGAAAAGGAGCTCAATTTGAATATTTAGTCTAAAAAAGGGGGAACAAAAGGAATCATTTCCCGCCTGAGGATGTTGTTTTTTTGCAAAGCCGTTTTTTTGTGGTGAATCTGCCGCAAGCTTTACATCAGGTTGCCAAGTTTTGTGTACAAGGATCTTTATAAATCACTTTAAATCAGCGAAATAAACCCTGATTTATCCACAAAACCCTGTGAAATCTGGTATATTTTCGGCGCCTGTGAAAACAAATCCTTCTCCCATGCGGTCTTGTCTACCCTTCTTTGTCTGGATATGGTTATTACCTCTTGTTTCGGCTCAAAACCGAACGGAAACCCAAACGAATTTTCAAATTCACATCAAAAAAGCCCAAAATGCGCTGCAATTAGATGGGACTTTGGAAGAACCAGATTGGCAAAATGCCGAAAAAGCCGATCATTTCTGGTTAAAATGGCCGCTAGACAACCAGCAAGCCAAAACCCAAACCGAAATTAAACTCAGTTACGACGCCCATTTTCTGTACATCGCGGCGATGTGCTACGATTCTACGCCCAACTATATTGTGCAAAATTTGAAACGCGATGTGGGTTATTGGGATTCCGACGGCATTGCGGTCGTGTTGGATCCGGCAAACAAAGCCACCAACGGCTATTTTTTCGGTCTCACGCCTGCCGGCGCACAAACGGAAGGCCTTATTTCGGCCTATTCCGACGACGACAACTTTACCTGGGACAATCGCTGGTATGGCGAAGTAAAACACCATGTATGGGGCTGGTCGGCCGAATTTGCCATTCCCTTCCAAATCATCCGATTTGGCGACAATGCCCGCGAATGGGGCATCAATTTCATCCGAAATGACGCTTCCCGCGGCCAATATTCTACCTGGACCAAAATTCCCCTGCAATTTAACGGCACCGACCTGGGCTTTACCGGGAAATTGATATGGGATGAAGCGCCAAGCCGCGCCAAAGGGAATTATAATGTCGCCCCCTATGTTTCGGGCACAGCCTCAAAGGATTATGAAGAAAACACGAAACGTGAAGTAAAACCGGGTTTGGGTCTGGACGCCAAAGTGGGCGTTGGCACCGCAATGAACCTCGACCTCACAGTAAACCCCGATTTTTCTCAAATTGAGATTGACGAACAGGTGGTCAACCTCACCCGTTTCGACATTCAATTACCGGAAAAGCGCACGTTTTTTCTGGAAAATGCCGATTTATTTACCAGTTTTGGCATACCACCCATTCGGCCCTTCTTTTCCCGGAGGATCGGGCTGGACCCCGACGGCAAAAAAATCCCCATCCTGGGGGGCGCCCGGCTGACCGGAAACCTGAACAGCAACACCCGCATTGGCCTGATGAACATGCAAACTGCTGCGCGCAATGACAACGCTGCGCAAAATTTCACAGCATTCTCGTTCAATCGCCGGCTGTTCGGACGCACCGCACTAAACGGGATCTTTTTGAATAAACAGGAATTTAAGGGCGCAGAAATTCAGAAAGGGTATTATGCGCGAAATGCCGGCCTGGAGTTTACCTATACCTCCACCGATGGCAAATGGAGCTATTGGGCAACCCATCATCGATCTTATAAACCGGGTTATAAAGACAAAAACTGGTGGGGAAATAGCGGTGTTCAGTACAGCGCCCGCCGTTTCGATTTGTTGGTGGATGTGTTGCACATGGGGGTGAATTATTTTGCCGAACAGGGCTTTGAAGCCCGAAAAGAGAATTACGATGTGGTGCAAGACACCACCATCCGCATCGGATATAATTTTATTTTTACCAACGGGAATTTCCGTTTTTTCCCGAAAGCAGGTCGGTTTCATTGGTTAAATCTGTCGGAATTCGGGTTTTACAATTTTACCGTCATCAACCCCAACAGCAGTTTGAACGAGGAATCCGGAGGCGTGAATTACAATTTGTATTTGAAAAACACCGCCACTTTCCAAATCAGTGTGGATCACAGTACCAGTCATGTACCAGTACCCTTCAAATTTGACGACAAAGAACTAAACGAGAGCCCTGCACTGCCAGCCGGGCCCTACGCCTACACCACAGCCGGAATGAAATGGAGCAGCGATTCCAGGAAGCCTTTTCAGGTGGAAGGCAATTTCAATGGCGGTCAATTTTACAACGGGATGCAGTGGTCGGCCGCGCTGGGCCTGCGCTTGCGCGCGCAACCCTGGGGCAATTTTTCCATGAAATTTCAATACAACAAACTCCAGTTTCCGACGCCCTTCAACAGCGTCGAATTGTTCAACATCACCCCGAGGGTGGAGTTGTTTTTCAACCGAAATCTCAACTGGACAACCTTTGTACAATACAATACCCAGGCCGATAACTTCAACATCAACAGCCGTTTGCAATGGAGGTACCGCCCCATGAGCGATTTGTTTGTGGTTTTTACCGACAACTATATGGTGAAGCAGTGGGGCCCGCGAAACCGGAGTTTTGTGATCAAATGGAGTTATTGGCTGTAGCGCACCGAAAATGACAGTAAACTGAAGACAACAAATTACCTGGCCCCTACCTTTGCCCCATGATGCAGAAGAATTATCCCAGCCCCGAAACCTTTACCCGCACCCAAAGTGCAGCGCTTTTTGAAACCGCCAAACAATATTTTCCCGGCGGCGTACACAGTCCGGTACGGGCTTTCCGCAGTGTGCAGGGGCCGCCCGTATTTTTTGAACACGGCGAAGGCTGCCACATGCGCGATGTAGACGGCCAATGGTATGTGGATTTTTGTTGTTCCTGGGGTCCTTTGATTCTTGGGCATGCCGAGCCCACTGTTTTGGCTTATGTACAGGAGACACTTGCGCACGGAATGTCTTTTGGCACCCCCACGCCGCATGATTTGAAAATTGGCGAATTGATGTTGCGCAATCATCGCTACATCGAAATGGTGCGTTTTGTGAGCAGCGGCACCGAAGCGGTGATGAGCGCCATTCGATTGGCGCGCGGTGTGACGGGAAAAAGCAAGGTACTCAAGTTTGAAGGTTGCTACCACGGCCATGTGGATTCGCTTTTGGTAAAAGCCGGTTCCGGACTGGTTACTTTTGGCATTTCTACCTCGGCGGGCATTCCGGCGTCATTTGCCCAGGAAACCATTGTGGCGCCCCTGGCCGATCTTCGAGCCGTGGAGGAGGCCCTGGAAATGCATAAAAACGACCTTGCCTGTGTGATTATCGAACCGATACCTGCCAACAACGGGTTGCTGATCCAGGATCGTTCGTATTTAGCGGCCTTGCGCGACATGTGTACGCGTGCGGGCGTGCTGTTGATATTCGACGAGGTGATTTCCGGTTTCCGGGCCGGATTTGAAGGCGCTGCCGGTTATTACAACATTCAACCCGACATAATCACCTTTGGCAAAATTATAGGCGGCGGCATGCCGGTGGGCGCTTATGCGGCATCGCGCAGCATCATGGAACACGTGGCGCCGATGGGTCCGGTTTACCAGGCTGGCACCCTGAGTGCCAATCCGGTGGCCATGGCCGCCGGATATGCCACCCTGCAGGCGCTTTTGCAACCTGGATTTTATGAAAGTCTGGAAGAGAAAACCGCCTGGTTTTGCTCGGAACTCACCCAATTTTGTCAGATCAATAATTATCCGGTGCGTTTTCCATTCATTGGATCCATTTTTTGGCCAACCTTTAGCAGTCAGCGCATTCGGCGGGCCGATGAGATAGACGGTTCAGGTATGGATCATTTCAAGGTAATGCACCTGGAATGCCTCAAGCGCGGGGTCTATTTCGGGCCATCGGGTTACGAGGTAGGGTTTATTTCCTCGGCACATACGCAGGCAGATCTTGAATTCGCGCTGGAAAAAATAAAAGCGAGTTTGGATGTTGTTTTTGCTTAAAAAAAAGCCCTTATACCCTAAAATGGGCATAAAGGTTTTTCGAGTAGGCAAAAAATCGTTTAAAGATGCAGTCGCGCCTTACGATCGAGCAATTGCGCCTCGGTTTCCACCCGGTCGGGGTCGGGCACGCAACAATCTACCGGGCAGACGGCAGCGCATTGGGGTTCTTCGTGAAACCCGACACATTCTGTGCATTTATCAGGCACAATGTAATAGTACTCGTTAGAGATCGGATTCAATTTATGCGCAGCATCAACTGCGGTGCCATCTTCGAGGGTATACGTTCCTTTAACCGTATTTCCATCCGAGATCGCCCACTGAACGCCACCTTCATATATGGCGTTATTGGGGCACTCGGGTTCGCAAGCGCCGCAATTGATGCATTCGTCTGTTATCATAATTGCCATAGGACCAAGCAGTTTGCAGGTTGGGAAACAACCCAGGTTTTGGAACTGCAAAGGTACAAAGACCTACTGTACTGCCCGGATGAAGCTGTCAAAATTTTCTGACTCGAGCTTTTTTTCCAGGATTTGTGCGTCTTTCCGGGTTTTAAACTTGCCGACAGCCACGGAAAAGAAGGTTGATCCCGGGAACTGAATCACATTGGCATCGCTGAAACCGTTGTTTCGGAGATTTTTCATGTGATTTTGAGCGCGTGTTTCCATGAGGAACGAACCGGATATTACATAATAAGCGTCTTTATCGGCGCTTGATACATTCACTTTTGGCGCGGGGCCCGACACTTTTTGTGGTCGGGGGTCATTGGTAATATCGATCATCGTTCCGCCG
>JAGWYI010000309.1 GCA_018969455.1 Bacteroidota bacterium
CAGGCGCAGCACACGGCGCACCGCTTCGTCAATTTGCGCCTGCGTCACCCGGCCTTGTTGCAAGGCTGTTTTCAGTCCGCGCTGGAAAGTGCCGCCCGCCATATCCATGTCGCTGCCGGCCCCGAGGCATTTGGCAGAGGCGTCTACATCGTCGGAAGCGGCGCCATGTATCATGGTTTCGCCGAAAGAGTTCCAATCGCTCACCACCATGCCTTTCCAGCCCCATTCGCCGCGGAGAATATCGCTTACGAGGTATTTGTTCATGCTGGCCGGAACACCGTTGAGGGTATTAAAAGCGTTCATAAAAGTGGCGCAACCGGCTTTTGCGGCTGCTTCAAACGGCGGCAGCACCATTTCGCGCAGGCGCTGGTCGCTCATATCCACGGTATTGTAGTCGCGGCCACCTTCTGTAAAGCCGTATCCGGCAAAGTGTTTGGCGCAAGCCGCCACGGAAGTTGCGCTGCTCAGGTCTTTTCCCTGAAAGCCCCGCACCCGGGCAGCTGCAATTTTACTGCCCAAAAACGGGTCTTCGCCAGCGCCTTCCATCACGCGGCCCCAGCGCGGGTCGCGCGATACGTCAACCATGGGCGCAAAAGTCCAGTCTTGCCCGTCGGCTGAAGCCTCGGTGGCAGCCGTGCGTTCAATTTGCTCGATCAAACCCAGGTCCCAGCTGGCTGCCTGTGCAAGTGGAATCGGGAAAATGGTTTTGTACCCATGAATGACATCAAATCCGAAAACAAGCGGGATGCCGAGGCGGGATTCTTTCACCGCCACACGTTGCATGGTAATTTTGTTCTCAAAATTGTTGTGGCTCAGGATGCTGCCCACCTGCCCTTTTTTGATTTGTTCGAGCAGGTCATTTTTGCCCACATCGGTGCCCGTGCTGATGTCGCCCACCAATTGATTCAATTGGCCGATTTTTTCATCCAGCGTCATTTTTGCGAGCAAATCATTCACTTTTCGGTCAATATCCTGTACCGAAGTTGGTTGGGCTTGCAGCGCACATGCTGCCAATAAAAAACCCGTTAACAAGCTAAATGCGATATTTTTCATGGTAAATTGTATTGATTTCAGCAAATGTATAATACAATACAACATACTTCTTTGTTTTGATCCTGGAATATCCAAACGAACTGGCGCTTTTCCGCTCAAACCCGTATTTTTGCAGGAACATGATGGATCAGGAAACCTTACAACAAACGACCGCGCTGATTCGGGGCGATTTTGAATTGCAAAATACGCCAGATTCGGAAGCGGCCCTGCTCGAACTGCTCGCCGCACGCATCGAAGACATGCTCGCGCATCAGCCCGATTACCTCATGAGCATGTTGTACCGCATGGACGTACTCGAACACAAAATCAACCGGGTCTTGCACCCTTCGGCGCCCGAACCACCCCACTTCGGATTGGCCCGTCTGGTGCTCGAGCGCCAGATGCAGCGGCTCGAAACCAAGCGCAACATCAAGCCTGCGCCCCTCGAAGACTGGGAAAACTGGACGCTTTGACGTGTATTTTTCAACCTGGATGCGCTATCGCTCAACCAGCCGGCAAAAAAATTGTTACTTTTGCGCTCTCAATATCCTAACCATTATTCTGGCAACAATATGCAAGCAAACGGAGTCGATTCGACGCAAAAAAACCGCACCGCAAGGGAAGATCGTTACCAACACCACGATTATTACATGGTCGATGCCCTGCTTTCCTCTGAGCACCTGCTCGCGCGCGAAGCGGTGCGCGACTGGGTAAAAGCGGAGGTAAGCCCCATTATTGAAGATTACGCCAACCGCGCCGAATGCCCTACGCATTTGTTTAAAGGTCTGGCCGAAATTGGCGCTTTCGGACCATCCCTGCCCGCCGAATACGGATGCGGTGGCATGGACGAAATCGCATACGGTGTGATCATGCAGGAACTGGAACGCGGGGACTCGGGTATCCGGTCTATGGCCTCCGTACAGGGATCTCTGGTGATGTACCCCATCTACAAATTCGGTTCTGAGGAACAAAAACGGAAATATTTGCCCAAACTGGCAAAAGGCGAACTCATCGGTTGCTTCGGCCTCACCGAACCCGACCACGGCTCCAACCCGGGCGGAATGGTCACCAATGTAAAAGACGATGGCGACCACTACGTCCTCAATGGCGCCAAAATGTGGATCACCAACAGCCCGCTTGCCGATATTGCCGTTGTTTGGGCCAAACGCGAAGATGGTAAAGTGATCGGCATGATCGTGGAAAAAGACATGAAAGGCTTCTCCGCACCCGAAATTCACGGCAAATGGTCGCTCCGTGCCAGCATCACCGGCGAACTGGTGTTTGAAGATGTACGGGTGCCAAAATCAAATGTTTTGCCTGAAGTGATTGGCCTCCGCGGACCTTTAACCTGCCTCACCAAGGCGCGTTACGGCATTGCCTGGGGCGCCATCGGCGCTGCACTGGATTGCTACGACTCGGCCCTCCGCTATTCCAAAGAACGTGTACAGTTCGGTCGCCCCATCGGTGGCTTCCAGCTGACACAGAAAAAACTGGCCGAAATGATCACCGAAATCACCAAAGCCCAACTGCTGGCATGGCGACTCGGTACATTAGCCAATGAAGGCAAAATGACCTCCGCACAGGTGTCTATGGCCAAGCGAAACAATGTACACATGGCCCTCGAAGTCGCACGGGAAGCGCGCCAAATCCATGGCGGAATGGGCATTACCAACGAATATCCGATCATGCGCCACATGATGAATCTGGAAACAGTACTCACTTATGAAGGCACACACGATATCCACTTGCTCATCACAGGCCATGACGTAACCGGACTGGATGCTTTTGGATCTTGATTCGATCAGGAAACAAATATCAACGGCCTGAAAACAACCGTGTTTTCGGGCCGTTTGTTACTCCTTCGACATCTAAACGTCTGTTCTTTGCGCCGTTTCCTGTTAAATTCTGGTTTTTCATCTAAATCGGGACATAAAACCCCGTTTTTGACGTTAATCTATAAATTTTTGCATTGAGAAAACTCCGTGGAAACAATTGAATAACAATATATTATATCCGTTTTTCATGCGTTTCCGCATTATTTGGTCAAAACATTCCAATTATGTCTCCTGATTGTAAGTTGAAGTGGATTCTGATGCTGGTATTTTTCCCGCTTTTTTTATTCGGACAAGCTAAGGAAGCCCCCATTCTCTTCAACAATCCGTCCTTTGAAGATTTGCCAAAGGCAGGCCAAACGCCCTCCGGATGGTACGACTGTGGACCTCAAGGGGAGTCGGCCCCCGATATCCAGCCAGGCAGCTTCGAAGTTACTAAAAAGGCCAGCAACGGAAATACTTACCTCGGACTGGTGGTACGCGCTACTGAAACATGGGAATCAGTAGCCCAGCGTTTGAGTCGACCACTTGAAGCCAACCAATGCTATGAATTCAGCCTCGACCTGGCTCGTTCGGATATTTACATGAGTCCGCTCTCCAATAGCAACATCACTGGAAAAGTTAATTTTGTTTCTCCCTGCAAATTGCGCATTTGGGGCGGAAACGGATACTGCGACCGATACGAATTGCTTTACGAAAGCCAACTGATTACCCACATGCGCTGGCTTACTTACAATGTGCGGATGAGCCCTAAAAAAGGAAATTACGCCTATATTATTCTCGAGGCTTATTACAAAACACCCATCCTTTTTGCCGAAAACGGAAATGTGCTGGTCGATAATCTTACCCCCATCCGAAAAGTAGTTTGCGGCCCCGAAAAAATGCCCGACCCTAAACCAAAGGTGGTTGAAAAAGGCCCCGACCCCAAACCTACTCCCCAAACCAAACCTTCACCTGGCAAAATTGCGGCTAATACGCGTCCAGACTCCCCAAAAACCAATCCCGTTGTAGCCACTGCCGACGAAAAAATGGAAAGAACAACCGTTCGAAAAGGCAAAATTTATAGACTGGAAAAAGTATATTTCGACTCTAATAAATTTGACATTAAACCCGAAAGTGAGCCGGAACTGGATGCTTTATTCAAATTTTTAAGTGAAAACCCCGATATTATGGTGGAAGTAGGCGGGCATACCAACAACAAAATGTGGCCCAACGAAACTTTTGCCAACGAACTTTCTACCAACCGCGCCAAAGCCGTCGCCGATTGGCTGGTAAATAAAGGCATTGAAGCCGCCCGTGTGCAATACAAAGGATACGGCTGGAAATACCCGATCGAACCCAACACAACGGAAGCAGGGAAAAAGAAAAACCAGCGGGTTGAAGTTAAAATTCTGACAATCAACGGGTAAAGGTATTTTTACACAATAAAAAACACCGATTTCGTGGAAGTCGGTGTTTTTTTATTTTAAATCCTACTTCAACCCCAAGCGCCTTGGCGCTCGCGCCAGGTTCTACCTAGTGCGGCTCATCCGTCATCGAGTTCATACCCGCTTGTCGATGATCTACCAGCAAGGCGTGCACCTTCAACTGGACAATTACTATTCAGCCTTAATCACCTTCCCCCGATACACCGCACCATTTTTCATTACGACCAACCAAAAATAAATTCCGTTGGATAAATTGCCCATCGATACAGGTATATCTTGATGATCCGCATAAAATGCAAGTTGATATACTAACTTTCCGTTGCTGTCGCGCAGGTATAAATCGGCAGCTTGACCTTGCGCCGGGCCTGATATTCGGAAATAGCAGCGGTCGCTGCTTGGATTGGGGAAACATTGAATGTTGCCTTCCGTTCCTTTCGGCGTATGTGCTGCCAAAATACCCAGCGAATCACAAGGGGAATTGGCCAGCGTTTTCAGGCGATAATTGGGATAATATGGGAAACTACGTACGTTGGTAACGGGCAAATCAATACCATTGGGTTTAAAATCGATTTTGTTGATTGCATCACCATCCGGATTATCAATTACTTGAAAACGCCTGGCCCGCGATGGCAAGCAACCATATATTTTGCCATCGGGACCATTGATCAAGTAATGAAATGAATTACCTGGCACGTAATACGGACTTAAATTATATGGATCGTACGAATAGCGCATGGTATCCAGTTTCGGCGTGGACGCCTCCAGATCTGCCCGAAACAACACATTGTGGGACGTAGCATATAAATAACGCCCAGACGGTGAAAATGCCAGTCCGCCGCCCAGCACCCAATGCGAGGGCGCCAACAGGTCTGTGCGCTCGCCAATATGGCCGGAACATCGGTCGAAAGGCCATACACATACCATGCAGGCGCCCCAATTGGCTATCAGGCTGCCGTCGGCTGCTGCTGCCGTTTGGGCGTATTGTTCGCAGACGCGATGATCAGGCCCGAGGATGGGCGCCAAGGGTGTAAAACCACTGGGGTCTAATAGCCAGCGATACCATTTTTTATTGCCAAATTCCGGTACAAGAATCCACCAATCCCGTCCATTTCCATGTCGAATGGCAGTGAAATTTCCAAAATCGCCTAATTTCAGGATCATATTTTTGGAAGCCACATCGCCCAGCCCATTGTCGAGCCGCATGTCTACGATAG
>JAGWYI010000310.1 GCA_018969455.1 Bacteroidota bacterium
TGCACCGCTTTTTGGAGGGATGCCAGTTTGTCGGAATCGGTTGGAATAAATTCCTGTGCCACGTAACCCTTGTAACCGGTTTCAAAAATGGCGCGCATGATGGCCGGATAATACAACTCCTGCCGATCGTCAATTTCATGCCGACCGGGTACACCGGCCGTATGATAGTGTGCAATAAAGGCGTGGTAGTCGCGTATATTCCGAATTACATCACCTTCATTGATTTGCATATGGTAAATATCATAAAGTAACTTGAAGTGCTCGGAGCCCAGCGCCTTGCACAAAGCCACGCCCCAGGCGGTGTGGTCGCACATGTAGTCTTTATGGTCAATTTTACTGTTGAATAACTCCATACAAAGCACCACGCCATGCTTTTCAGCAAGGGGTAGCACTTGTTTTAGGCCAATTACACAGTTGGCGAGCCCGATTTCATCGCTCATCCCGTTCCGGTTGCCACTAAAGCAAATGAGATTTTTATACCCGGCAGCGGCCACTTTCGGAATCATTTTGCTGTAATTATCGATCAATTGCGCATGATACTGAGGATCGTTCCAGCCATTTACCAAATTGATTTCGGCGCCGTTGCACATGGAGGAATAGAGGCCATACTTTTCAAGCGTGGGCCAATCGGCCGGGCCTACCAGGTCGATGGCGGTGATACCCATGGGAATGACCGCTTTACACAGGTCTTCAACGCTCAACTGGCTGAAACACCAGCGGCAAACAGCGTGTTGAATGTTACCTTTCATAACTGGAAATGCGGGCTGCTCGTTTTTGCCAAAAATAAATCGGGGCTGCGCAGAGAGGGCAGCCGTTCCGGCAAGGAGTGTTTTAATTGCACGACGACGTGTCAACATGCCTTTAATTGTTGGAATGAACAATCGGTATATTGTTTCATCGGCCTAATTCGGTTGGGCGCGGTGAAGGTGCAACAAAATTCTTAACCGTCCAATGGGTGTATGCAAAATTTTACATGGATTCTGCCAACGAAGCATTTATACACCTGTTCGACAGATTTCTTTATTGCACTTGTAGGCCAGCGCGATGCCACAAAGCGCCTACCAATACCCATACCAGCGCGGCATACAGGGCAAACCCGGTTACCAATTGATATTTTTCAACCAAATAACTGGTTAGAACCGGCATCAGATAACCCAGGGAATACAATATGTTGATCATGGCTGCCGTGATGGCCGACCCAATGCGGTATTGCGTGGCCACAACGGTTATTTCGGTCATCAATGGGCCCAGGAAAATATCGGCTACAAATCCGGTTAAACACAAAAGCATTAAAAAGTACCCCAACGCTGGATAAACAGGGATTAAAATAAATAAAGGCGTTGTAAGCAGAAGCGCCAGACCAACCACCCGCATGCGGCCGTATCGATCGCCCAGCCAGGCGCCAATGGGGTATCCCAGCGCCGATGCAACGGCAAACAGGCCGAAATACAAACCAATTTGGGTTGGTGAACTGTGAAATTGGGTGCTGAGATACAACGGTAAAGTGGGCTCCAATGAAGATATGAGTCCTACACCACCTACCAATAGAACCGCCAACAACAACATGTGCGGTTTTATTAAATTTCGAAATTGCATGTCTTTCAAAGGAATATGCTCCAAAACAGGCTCCTGAAGCAACAAAATACGCCCCAATAAATCGAGCAAAACCAAGGCCGAAACAACGCCAAATGTAAGGGCCATACCACCCAGATCGAAAAGCCAACCACCCAGTGGCGGGCCTAACAGGGTACTAAAAGTCATACCCGAAAACACAATCCCAAATGCGGTTCCACGGTCTTCTTCTGAAAAATAGTCGCTAAGGAGCGCCATGCCTGCCGTCCAATTGATCGATGCGCCTATGCCCTGCAGCGCACGCGCAAGCGCCAGCGCCCGGAAACTGCGGGCAGTCATAAACAAAAGAGTGGCTCCAAGAAGGCTCAATAACCCGAAAATCATGGTGCGACGCCGGCCAATCAACTCTGTGATCCAGCCCGCGAAAGGTGCTGCAATCAAAAGGGCCGTTGCGTACAATCCGTACAGAAATCCCAACTCCGATTGAGAAAGTTGATACCATTCTGCAAATTTTGGCAGCATCGGAACGATCAACGAATACACCAAAACATCAGTAAAAATGGCAAAGGCGACAATGACCAGCGCCCAGCGCTGTGCGGGTGTTTGAAGGAAAGACATACACAAAGGTATATCAAAACAAAAAGCGTATAGACCAGTGTAGTGGGAAATATTATGCGGATGCCCGCCAAAGCCTGCCATAAGATCCTCCGAAAAAAGGAGCTGCTTTCGACGACAAATATAGCCCATCGGTCGATTCAGATGTAACCTTTTTCCCGGATAAACTGTCTTTGCTTGTAACACCACCACAAAAAAACAGGCCTTTTCCCGTGTCAACAAATGCGCTTTTTTTCGCGTATTTTTTACAAAAAAAGTTAACTAAATGTTACATTTTCAATCTGTTGCAAGCGCGGAATTAAAAAAAGCCTTACCTTTGTGTAATAAATACAATAACTGCTGTTATGAAACCAAAAACAATCCTGGCAATCCTTGCCCTGCCTTTCTTTTTCCAAAACCTTGCTGCTCAGGCGCCTCAATTCTGCGAACGGATGGACATGCGTTGTACCGAAACCAATGCGGTGTTGGAATTGAGCTGCGCTGATTGCGCAGCCATAACGGAAGTGCAACTTTATGGCGATGGCGTTACGTTTACGGGCATTTATCATGGCGACGCCTGGAAAGAAAAGTTCCCCAAAAATTTGAATCTTCAAGCGGGCGATTATACGCTGCGGGTTAAAATGCAAAGTGACAAATGGAAAACCATGCACCTGTATGTGCCAAAGAAAAGAAAAGAGGTGATGGTGCTGAATTAAACACTAAAAACAGGGGATTTCGGAGAAAACGGTTTCCCCGGAATCCCCTGTGGTTTTAAAATAATTCCAACAGCTGTTGGTTTAAAATCTTGCCTTTTTCAAGGCATTCATAGAGCAGGGTGTCGCGCTGCCATGCTTTTATCAGCGAAACTTTATTGATGTTGGATATCCCGGAACCCAGGTAAAATTGCTCCAGTGCCCCTGCACTCCGCACATGCAGTTTCCTATTCGAAAATGGGCCTCGATCCATGATTTTATTTAAATTTAATTGAAACAAACAGCCTGAATCCCGCAAAGCAATAACATTCGACAAACCGTTTCGAAACAGGGATGATTCAGGCTCCACAAGAACAGGCGTCAAGCCGGATTTCAGTATTTGTTCCAGCAATTTGTGCTGTTGGCGCACGGGAAGGGACCTGGGCGGCCTTACCAGTAGTTTGCCCCCCGGCAATGTCCTGATTTCCTGCATCTCGATCGCTTTGGTCAATTCCGAATCCAGCAGGTATTGCGGAACGACTTTTAGCCGGGATGTAATGTTATATATAGGGAGCGCGGCGCTCAATTTCGAGCGTTTGGCATCGAGCATCTGATGTGTTTGGACCAGATCAGCGGCATGTATCAAAGGTGTTATCAGGATATTCTGATATTTTAATCTGCTTAAATCCTTGATAATGCGCAAACACCTGCTTTGGGAGTGGCGGACTACTCCTGTCTCCGGAAAGACATACTCATTCATTTCGACAAGCAATGCTTCTCCGATAGGGGCATAGGGATTTCGAGGTTTTGAAGGCACCTTCAATTCGCTTAAGGGCATGTTTTGATTTTTTCTAAAAAGAGAATGCTTCTGGAGCCGGATCGTAAATTCTTTACCCAAACCCTAACATGTTTCCGGATAAAGGGTCTTGTATTCAGGGTTAAGTAAATGTTTATTTTAAAAATTAAGCAAGCCAAACTTGCATCTGGCTTGCTTTCCAACTTTAAGAGCCATTTCAATATCTTTTTGTCGAAATGGTGCTAATGCATGATGTTAATATACCATGACAGAACTGAAACACAATGACTTCGTAAAATTCATTGCTGCAAATTTCAAGGTACGTAAGAAATTGTATGCAGCCTGCTATGTGAAAAAAGGATAGCCGGGCGGAATAAATTTCAGTTTTTTTTGAAAAATCTGCATAAAAAATTAAAAATCATAATATTGAATATTTTAATTATTTAAATTTGATGTAATTTACATCTAATCTGTAATAGATTACACATTTCAGCCCGGCTGCACCACAGCTGTTTGACCAACTTTGCAAAATTTTTTAATCTGACTTAATTCATGCTTCTGAACCAGGCTAATCCGGATTTTATTGGGCAGCCTCTTCATGTTTTCATTGCCTCCTATACCATTTTCTCAAATTTTGGGGTAAAGAAATGCCATTAGACCGGATTCTGCAGAATTCAGGAGCAATTCACAAAATATCAAGTACATAATTGACTGACTTGCGATGATTCAAAAGGTTTTTCTGGCATTTGTAATCTGTATCGGAATGGGATGCGGGGTTTATGGCCAAAATTGTGCACCAATCCAAAGCATTCAGGGCGCGGATAAAGTTGCATGTTGCGGCGATACAGTATATCTTGTGGCAAAGGGTGCAAGTCCACAGGCAAATATAAGTTGGTGGACACATTCGACAGGCGGAAAGAAAATAGCAGATGGGCCGGCAATTTGGTATAAAGTACCAGATTCGAGTTCCACTATTTATGCCCGACAGGCAGACGGACAAGTTGTTTGGCAGGCTGATACTTTTACTTACAAGGGATACCCGCAATTTTGGACGGTGCCTTTCGGGGTTGATTTTGTGGAATTTTATGTTTGGGGGGCCCAGGGTGGTCATGGTGGATTTATCTCAAGCGGCGGTGGCAATGGTGGATTTGCATATGGCAAACGCATAGTCAGTCCGGGAGAGGTTTTATCGATACATGTTGGACAACAAGGTAAAACAGGAACCAATTACGAGGGTGGTACAGGCGGTTATAACGGGGGAGGCAATGGTGGCGGTGCGGGTGCAGGCGGTGGCGGTGGCGCCAGCGATGTCAGAAATGGCAATTTTTTACTGGACGACAGACTTATTATAGCCGGTGGCGGCGGTGGGGCTGGAACTGGCGTAGTCGGACAGGCTGGAGGCTCTGGCGGTGGGCTTGCCGGTCAAAACGGACAGCCTGGCAATACAGGAGGCATGGGGAGCGCCGTTTTTGGTCCCGGTGCAGGCGGGCTTGGAACGTATGGCGGATACCAGGGTGGCTTTGGTTGGGGGGGAGATGGCGCCTCCAATGGTTCCGAAAATGGCGGCGGTGGCGGCGGCGGTTATTGGGGCGGCGGCGGTGGCGCAGACAATGGCGGCGGCGGCGGCGGAAACGGGTTTGTTGACCAGGTTTTTGAAGTACAAACCAGCAACAATGCACGGGCAGGCGATGGGCTGGTCATTATACGGTACCCCAAAAAATGTACTTTTGATCCAGTTCCTGCATTTGTACCGGCATACAAGTGTACCCTTGAGGTTTTTGAACCTTGCCACCTGTACAATACCTCGATAGATTCGTTGCCCTGCCAATTT
>JAGWYI010000311.1 GCA_018969455.1 Bacteroidota bacterium
AAAAGCAGCCATGCAACTCGAACAGGATATCCTCAATTTGGCAAACCAAAAAATGTAACCCGCTTTTATCGAGGCACTTCTACTTTTTTTACCAAATTATCCAGTACCTCGCGGGTGCTGAGTCCTTCCATTTCCCGCTCCGGAGTTAAAATTACCCGGTGATTCAATACCGGAAAGGCCAATTCCCGAATGTCATCGGGCGTTACATACGTGCGACCGTCCATTGCTGCCAAGGCTTTGGAGGCTTTCATCAAGGCCAGGGATGCGCGCGGACTGGCGCCCAAAAACAAATCGCCGCTCATACGGGTACTGTGGATCAACTCGGCTATATAATCGAGCAGTTCCGGACGCATATAAACCCGCTCAATCAACATCTGAATCGCAGCCAACTCACCCGGATCTATCACGGATTGAACCGTCTGACGAATTTCGCCCTTAAAATCACTTTGAAAACGACGTAAAATCGTTTTTTCTTCCTCCAAACTTGGATAATCTAATATGATTTTAAATAAAAACCGGTCTAATTGCGCTTCAGGCAACTTATACGTACCCTCTTGCTCGATTGGGTTTTGGGTTGCAACAACAAAAAACGGCGCCTCCAGTATATGCGTTTCGCCATCAACGGTTACCTGCCGCTCTTCCATCACTTCAAACAAGGCCGACTGTGTTTTGGCAGGCGCCCGATTGATCTCGTCTATCAATACAATATGCGCAAAAACCGGCCCCGGTTTGAAGATAAATTCTGAAAGCTTCAGGTTGTAAACGGTCGTGCCAACTACATCGGCCGGCATGAGATCGGGCGTAAACTGAATCCGGCTAAAATCAGCCCGGATACTTTGTGCCAACAACTTGGCACTCAGCGTTTTGGCGATCCCTGGCACACCCTCCAACAAAACATGCCCGCCCGTAAACAAGGCAACCAGCATCAAATCCTGCAAAGGCTCCTGCCCCACAATAACCTGGGAAATTTGGTTTTTGACACGTTCTGCCATCACCATCACAGGCGTTACATCCAAATCGGGATCCGCACCGAAACTTTCATTTTTCTGCGGATTAATTGCTCCAAATAGGGGATTCGTATCCATTTTTTCTGTTTTATTGATCAGATTTTGTAAAAATCCTGTTTTTACCTCATTTGCCCTAAAAAGGTCCTCAAAAAACCAAAAACCTAATTTATCGCGCGCGCTTGGTTGCTTTTTGAATTCATAGGCGTTGTTTTACTCCAAAAATTCGAAATTTCGCGGTGCAGCATAACCATATCGCGTTCATTGGCATTATCATGCCTTATCCTGGCATAATGATCAAATACCAAACGAATTTTTTGTTCAGGTTGCCCCGATACCTGCGAAAGCCTGGTATAAAAGCCCGCATCCGTCAGAGGAGCCTGCAATTGGGGGTCGAACACAACATGAAGGCCGTAACGTTCCCGAATCTGGGCAAGAAAAAGACGCATCATCAAGGTGCATTGCCAACGAAAATTGTGCGCCCTGAAATGCAAATGCGCAATCGTACCCAAATATTCATACGACGAATTCTCCACAGGGGGCAATACCGGTATCACACGCTGACGCCGCTTTCCCCGAAATACAACGTACAACAGAATTAATGTACACAAAAGATACCAGGCCCATGCCAGAGAACGCTGTTGAAGCATATAGGCCAAGGGGCTTGGCGCCTCCTTCGGAAAATCCTGCCGCGGCAGTTTGTCTGCAACATCCCAATAAATAGGTCCCTTAGGAATTTGGGCCGAAAACGATTGAATATAATTGCGACAGGCGGGCTGCAGCATGGTGTAGTTTGCAAATGCCAAGGGGATGCTGTGTAACAACAAACGCCCTTTACCAATTCGAAATTCCAGGCAACAAGGCAAACTGTCGTGGATTGTGCTCAATACCTGCACTTCATGGCCGAAACATAAGGTATTAACATTAAAATAAGTATAATCGTACGACCGGGTTTGATTTTGAACCGCATAATGCAAGTTAAATCTTGTCGCCTGCGCCGAACGCGTCCATGCCACCGACACCTGCGCATCGGTATACGTGTCAAAAAAAGCCTTATTCAACCAACAATCGCTCGAATACAGTTGTTTTATCAAACAGGAATCTATCCTCTTCGAAACAATGCAGGCCGTATTGCCCATTTCCACAAAGCGAACAAGATGGTCGGTTTGGGCACTGTCTAAAAATAAATGGTTGCCAATAAAAAGATAGCTCGCACGCACACTCGATTCCAGGGGCAAATCCCTTAAGAGGTCGTTTTTAATCTTTTGTATAGACCCTTTCGCCTGCGTATTTTCCAGGAATTGATAAAAAGCCCGGACATCATACGGCTGGTCGCCGTCTTCCCGATGATCCAGCATTACCCAGTTGTCATCCCGCCAATTGAATCGACGGGGAAATTGTTTGTTCCATAAATAAAACACCGCTGCCGCGCCGGCCAGCATAACAAACACAAGCAATATGATCAGCCATTTCTGTTTCATGCAGGATCTGTTTGGGTTATATGAGTCCGCGCGACTTTAATTCCAGGTATTTGTTGATGGTCGACAAAGTCAGGTCCTTTGGTTTTGCCAAAACAGCCTGAATGCCATATTGTCGGAGTTTTTGCACCATTTCCTTTTTTTCAAAAATAAATTGTTGCGCAACATTTTGTCGATATATGTCGGCCACAGTTTTGGGTTCTTCCTGTGCAAGTGCCTGAATTTCAGTATTTTCAAAAATTATAACCACAAGCAGATGAAAGGCGTTCATCCGGCGTAAAACGGGCAATACCCGCTCCAGTGCATACATGCTTTCAAAATTGGTAAAGAGCAACAGCAGGGATCGAACGCCAATCAATCGGCGCACTGCTTCGTATAACAAATCAAAATTAGATTCAAGCGGGCGGGCTTGCTCGCGATACAAAGACTCCAGGATGCGGCGCATTTGCCCCGAATCGCGTTCGGCCTTCAGGGTAGCGCCAATTACATCGGAAAAACTGATCAATCCAGCTTTGTCCTGTTTTTTGATGACGATGTTGGAAATAGCCAAACTCGTATTGATGGCATAATCCATCAGGCTGAGCGCTTCAAAAGGCATACGCATCACCCGGCTTTTGTCGATCAGGCAATACACCTGTTGGCTGCGTTCGTCTTCGTACTGGTTGACCATCAAGGCATTGTAACGGCTGGAGGCTTTCCAGTTGATGCTGCGGTAATCGTCGCCATGCACATAGTTTTTGATCTGATCAAATTCGTAGCTATGTCCAATGCGGCGCATTTTTTTGATGCCGGTTTCGTGCGCGATTTGCTTCAAGGCCCGCATCTCGTATTGCTTCATTTGAAAAATAGAGGGGTAAACGGGTATTTCCGCAGGTAAACCGGCAGAGATACGGCGTTCAGCCAGGCCCAACATGGTTTGTACGAATAATTGGACATACCCAAAGGCGTACACCCCGCGGGTTTTGGGGCACAAAGTATACTGGATGGTACTGTTTTCACCAGGCCCCAGGTTTAATTGGATTTTGAAATCGCGCCGTTGAAACTGGAATGGAAGTTCATCAATCAGGGTGATTCCGAAACGCTGTCGCCCCTCATTTTTCAGGCGAATATGCACCTCATTGATGTCATTCAAGGTCATGATGGCAGGAACACGGCGTTCGAGTATGAAAGCGGGTCGCCGCAGGTACAACAACATGCAATCGGTGATTGTCAGAATGCTCGCACAAAGCAAAAAGGCCTGCACCAAGGGAAACAAGTCATTCCAGAGGAAAGAGAGGGCACACAAGGCTGTAAGCGCGCCAAAAACCAGGAAGAATCGGTTGGTGAGATACATTTAACCCATCAAACGACGTAAATCTGTTTCTTGGTCGCTTGATCGCACAAGTATAGGTTATATTTTGCAACTGCGGCTGCAAGAACCTCTTTTTTTACAATCCGAAAAAAGGGCAGAATCGGGAAAAGCAACCGCGACGGTTTTTATTACAACGCTTTGATTATCAGAAGGAATACCGACTGAATATTCCATCAACATTTCTGAAAGCAGCCAAAATTTAACTCATTTTCAATCATTTACGAAAAAATCTTTCAAAAAACATTTTCAAAAGTTTGTTCATTCAAAACGATGCGCATACCTTTGCGGGCCTTTTGAAAAAAAGGATATTTTTCAACACAAACCATTTTATAAATAATGAATACGCTGAGCTACCGGACGGTTTCCGTCAGTGCAGAGAAAGCAGAGCGCAAATGGTACCTTGTAGATGCGACCAACCTGGTAACAGGGCGCATGTGTGCCGAAATCGCGAGCATTCTGCGCGGCAAAAACAAGCCTTCCTACACGCCACATGCCGACACAGGAGACTATGTGATCGTGATCAATGCCGAAAAAGTGCGCTTTACCGGCGATAAATGGAACCAGAAAGAGTATCTGAACTACTCGCTGCATCCCGGCGGTTTGAAAGTTACGCTGGCATCAGAAATGCTCGATAAATTTCCGATCCGCATCATTGAGCGGGGGGTAAAGGGCATGTTGCCAAAAACCAAACTGGGCAAAGCCATGGTGAAAAAATTGTTCGTGTACGAAGGCGCCGAACATCCCCATGCGGCACAAAAGCCCGAAGTTCTGGTGCTTAAAAATGCACAAAAATCTGACAAATAAGCATTTACCTGCTCAAATAACAGATTCAACCACCCACATTCACTCGCACATTCATTCATCGTTATCATATGGAAATGATTAATGCCGTAGGGCGCCGTAAAACTGCAGTTGCCCGCGTGTATTTGATGAAAGGAGAAGGTAAAATCACGGTTAATGGCAAAGATTACCGCGAATACTTCCCCCAATCACATGTACAACACAATGTTGTAGATCCTTTCGCCGTCGTTGGCGCAGAAAATATCTACGACCTCAAAATCAATGTCCGCGGCGGCGGATATAAAGGCCAGTCTGAAGCCATTCGCATGGGCGTTAGCCGCGCATTGGTGAAACTCAACGAGGAATTCCGCAAACCGCTGAAAGCACGCAAATTCCTTACCCGCGACAGCCGCGCCGTCGAACGTAAAAAATTCGGTCAACCCAAAGCGCGCAAACGCTTCCAGTTCTCCAAACGCTAATCCAATCTGGTGGAATATCCCCCCCCCCGATTGCGGTTTGTTCTGTTCACCTTTACTTTTAAAAAAATTGCTTTTGACCATGCAAAAGCCTACCTATAACGAACTCCTTGAAGCAGGTTGCCACTTCGGTCACTTGCGGAAAAAGTGGAACCCCAAAATGACGCCCTATATCTTTATGGAGCACAAGGGCATCCACATCATCGATCTGAACCGCACCGCCGAATGCCTCGAACGCTCGGCCATCGCCATGAAAGCACTGGCTAAAAGCGGTAAAAAGATCATGTTTGTCGCTACCAAAAAACAAGCCCGCGAAATCGTTCAAAAAGCAGCCGAAAGCGTCGGTATGCCCTATGTTACCGAACGCTGGCTCGGTGGTATGATGACCAACTTCA
>JAGWYI010000312.1 GCA_018969455.1 Bacteroidota bacterium
TCGTCGATTCCGTGGTTGATGTAGGCGTTTCGCAGGGAATTGGTGACGGCCATTTGTTCGAGGCTGTCGCCGAATTCGTAGGGTTTCACATCAGAAGTAAATTCGTCGCCGCGGCCGATGCTGGAGGTATTGTGTTTGCCTGCCTTTGCTTTTTTGAGGTCGCCAAAGATGTCGTCGAGGCTTTTTTGCCGCAAGCTGATTTCGAGTTTGGAGGTAGGACCCATGCCCCCGTTTCCGTCGCCGTCGCGGCGGATGTATCCTTTTTCTTCCAGATCGCGTATGAAATCACCCATTCCGTATTCAGGCGTGGTGAGTTTGTATTCTTTGTCTAATTCGGTGAGCCAGCTTAGAGATTCTGCTACATCTCCTGAAGTGTAGAGCATCAATTCCTGAAAAATTTTGAAAAGCCGGTCGAAGGTACTTTGGTTCGGGTCGGCTTTATAGTCGGTAAATCGGAATCCGATCATGCTTGCAGCGTCTATTTGTGATTTGGAACAAATATAGCGGAAAAGAGTTCAGGAAAGACCATAAAGTATCCTGCGCCTTTGGGATTATTCCACTTCTACGCGTACGGACTCCTGGAAGCCCCTGCCGGCTTTAAGAAAAATGGTTTGTTCCGATTTTCCGTCTCGGATGGTAACCGCGCTGGTATTGGGTTCTGCCAAACCGAAATCTTCGGCATAGAGGGTCAGGTATGCCACTTTATTTTCCATTTTGATTAAAAATTCCTGTGGTTTTTTGGTAAGTCGGATGTTGCTGATCACCTTTTTATCGTCGAGGTAAAACGAGATCACATCGCCGTCTTCCACCTGGTTGTCCCACACGCGCACATCGATTTCGGCGGATTTAACCTTGACGGTTTCGACCACTTTTACCGGTCGGTCGCGGATGGCAGTTGGAGGAGGTGTTGGGTTATTGGGCAAGGTATTTACGATAGGTGGAGCAGGTTTTATGATGGGTTTGGTTGGTTCTTTTACGGGGTTTTTATCGGGTTGGGCTTTGGGTTCTTCATCGCAGGGCAATTTTGCAGTACCGCCGAAGTTGATGCTGAATCCGGGACCGGCGGAGGAAACATTGCTGACAAGAATAACGTATTTTTCTCCTTTAGCGACTTTGAGTGGGGCGAGCCAGGTATTGTCATCGGGGTCTCCGCAGCCTGCATCTTCGCTCGTGTCTTTTTCGCCGGCCCGCAGACCGGTTTTTCCCATGCAGGGGCTTTTACCTGCTTCGGCTTCCTGATCGCCTGCGGCCATGCAGCGCACAATTTGTTTTTGATCACAATTGCCGTTGGATGGCAATTTAAATACCACAAAATCTATATCGTCGGTAGGATTTTGTGGAGTAATCACAAAGGTGAGGCTTCCACTTTGTTTTACTTCAAACTTAATCCAGGTTGAATTTTCTTCCGCCTGACCGAAATTTTCTCCATTCATAAAACAGGCGACAAAATCGGCTTCTTTTCGATTAGCGCCTTCACCGCCGGTGTGATCGATGTTGTAATTCTGTTTTTTACAAATTTCCATTGCGCTGCTGCAATCGGCGTTTTTTTGGGCGCATATGGGTTCGATCCAATTACATACAAACAGAAGAAACAGGAAATATTTCATGCTTTACAGGTTTAATCCTTTTGGGAGGGGCATTGCGGGTGAATTCTGTGCAAGGATGTCGATCGATACCCCAAATTCATAGTTTCAGAACGAAAAAAGAAGCATTTATTTTGATTTTGCCTCCTGAACGTCCATGATTTAGGTCAAAGGCCGGGCACAAAATCAAACAAGTTGCAGTATAAAACGCAATAAAGCGCTTTAACGATTTAAACTTCCTAAAAAATTTGTGGTTGCATGGACTTTATTTTTCCAGAAGAATACTTTCTATATCGTTCAGCAGTTTTTGGCCTTCTTCGTCGAAAGTGTCCTGGTTTTTTGTTCCGGCTTTTATTTCCATTAGAAAAGCGAAATTATCGGCCAGTACCTCATCGGGATGGATGATGTAATTGGTATTTCTCCCGATTTGTTTAAAAAAATCGCCCAGTTTTTCGATGTTTAGCGGACTTGAAAAGCCATCGTTGCCTACCAATACCTGAAATTTACCGGCCTTGCCCGGTTTTATTTGAAAGAGATTAAACTGGAGGTAGGAGAAAAACTCGCTCACGCCGGGTTTAAAGCCTGGGTATTTGGAATAAATAATGGGAATGGCGCTTATGGTTGCGGTATCACTGATTTTTATGTCAATTTTTTGGGCATAATCTACCCCATCCGGATTAAGCAGCACCCGATCAGCCAGTGCCGTGGGCAGCTCGAGCGACTTAAGGCCTATGCTGGTATATCCGATTCTTTGATACAATTGCGCATGTTTTTTCGGATTGATTCGGGAAAAGACATGAAAAAGTTCATGATACATGGTTGTAGTAAAAGGGGCGGCAGCGCCGGTTTCCAGCTCATTGGCCGGGATGATAATGCATTTATCGCGGGTATAATAAACTCCATCGCCGTAGTACTTGCTTTTGGTTTTAATCAAAAATAAGGTATCGGGGAGTAGATCCGGATTAAACGCCTCAATTTGGTGGTAAATGTCTTCTATCACTTTAACGGTAAATCGGAGTTCTTGTGCATTAAAGCTGCGGGCGTCTTTTTTTAAGAAAGATTGGTATTCTTGCACCAGATCGATGCGGGGTTGGTTGTCTTTTCGCGGTGTTTTGGTTTGAATGGAGATATCGGTAGCATTGATGAGTTGGAAGAAATTATCGCGGGGATCGAAGCACACCCTTTTAGCGGCGCTGGTACTATCGAGGAGCAGGATGATTTTTCCATTAGGGCGGCGCAATTCGCGGGTGGCTTGTTGAGCCGAGCAGCAGAGGGTAGGTAGGGTAGCGAGGAGGAAAACAAACAACGGGCGCATCATAGGTTCAAGCAAGATTTGAATTGGATGGTTGAACAGGGAAAAGGATTTGAAATATGGTACCGGTTTCATTGGATTTGAGGATTGATAATGTGGCTCCATGTAGTTTAAAAATACTTTGCACAAGTGGTAGGCCGATTCCGGTTCCTTTAATTTGGAGATGTCTGGGGCTTCGGTAAAACGGCTCAAAGATAAGCGCTTGTTCGTCGGTGGGTATACCTTTGCCCTGGTCAATGACAAAAATTTCGTGCGCGCCGTTATTATGAAAAAGGGCGCGCAGGATCACAGCGCCTTCCGGCGCGTATTTACAGGCATTGTCGAGCAAATTAACAAAGGCCGTGAGTAACAGTTCTTCATTGCCGTGGACGAATAGGATGGCATCGTTTTCGGGCATTTGCGGCAAGTCGAGTACAATTTTAGGAGTACTTCTCCTTTTTTGAATCCGGCTTTTGGCCTGCAGGAGTATTTCATCGATGCGAACGGGTTCGAACGCAATGGCATTGGGATCATTGTAGATGCGTGCAAGTTGATGCAATTGTTCTTCCACGCTGGAAATGGCGCGCACATCCTCCAGCACACTTTGGAGGGCTTTTTCATAAATCTCCTTGGTTCGTTCCCGTTGCAGAAGCACATCCAGTTGGGTTTGGATGGCAGTAAGCGGATTGCGCAGTTCGTGTGAAACATTGGAAAGAAACAGCCTTTGCATGCGAAAAGCATATTCCACACGGTCGAGCATCCGGTTGAAGGTTTGGGTTAGGCGGCCAATTTCGTCGTTATTCCTGCGCATGCGGATGCGCTGGTTCAGATTGGTTGGGTACAATGCATCAACTTCATTCATAATTCTGGACACCGGCGCCAAAGCTTGTCCGGCAAAGTACCAGCCTGAAATTGCAAGCAAGGAAACGCCCAAAAAAAAGCAAATAATCAATATGTTACGTATTTTAATTGCTTCAGATGCATTCCAGCGCCCTTCTACAATCACCACAGAAGGCGGTTTGCCTTCGAGGCTAATTCGTTTTCCGAATGCCAGCAAGTTGTATTGTTTAAACTGGACAGAACCATATTGGAAGGCATCTTGCAGGGCTTTTGCGGGCACAGGCACCGCATCGGGGTGCAGGGTGTACACCCTTTGATAATTGTCGTTGTACAGGCTAAGGTTATCTGAATAGTTGACCGTATCCGATTCAGGCTCGATCCAGGTTTGTGGCAGGGCTTTCCAGTTTTCCAGTTTGGAGAAATTGGATTTTGCCGCCAGTTCCGCTTTGGTTTCGAGGCTGTGATAGAATTCCGCTTCAGAACTTTTCCGGTAAACCACAAAAGCGACGATGAGTACGCCGGCCAGGGTACAGGTTGCGATCAGGGTAAACAGGATGGTTAGCCGTGTACGGATTTGCATAATTAGTCGAACAACTGACTGTAGTCGTTGCCCTCTTTTTGGGCTTCGCGTGGTTTTTCCTGCAAAGAAAGGGGGGCATCTTGCTTTTTGGATAAATCGGTTTGGAGCAAAAGCGGGTTGTCATTTTCCCATCGTTCGAGCAGGCGCAGTCCATCTTCCTCAAAAACGCCGTTTTGCAAATCAATGGAATCCATCAAGTTGCGGCTGGTATCCATAAATCGTTCCATTTCGCCCACTTTTTGGCTCACTTCATCGGCAAGGGTTTCCAGTGCCTGATTGAAAATTGCGCGTTGATCGGGGTCGCCGCTGATGACGCTCATGGCCGAACGGATGGCGCTGTGACCGGCTTTGATGGCCTGGAACTCCTGTTCTTTCAAGCTGACCTGATCTTTCGTATCCTCCAATACGATTTCCGCATTCTCGTACATTTTGGTTAAGATGCGATAAAGCACTTCCATTTTTTTATATAAAACCTCGTATTTGGCATTGGCATCCTGCAAACGGGCGGCTTTCCTGGCCAAGAGGGTTCGGTTTTTTTCATCGTTTTGTTTATTGGCCTGCTCTGCCAGGAGCATATTTTTTTGAATATCGGTGGTATTACCGTCCATAATACCCTTGAGTTTGCGCATCTGCCCGCGGAGGTTCCCGATTTGTTTGCTCAAATTCCGCAATTGAAGTTCGAGACTATCAATGTAAGACTTCAGGATGGAGATGGGATCGATTTTGACAAAAATACCGGTAATCCATCGCATAGCGGATTGGTACATATACCAAATCAGGTTTCGGTTTTTTGAGTCAAGTGCCACGAAAATAATCCCGGCCAGTGCGGCGAGCATGCCTGCCAGGTAGAGCGTGTTTTCGGCCAGTTCGATCAACAGAGGCAGAAACTGGTTGAACAGGTAAAAGCTGCCCAGTCCGATTGCGAGCAGGAACAGGATTCCGGTAAAACCTTCGGGTTTTTTCCAGAAAGATTTTGGTTGAAAATCAGCCATAGATAGGGATTACAAATTCTTGTGCATAGATTCGATGTCGCGTTCAATTTGGAGGAGCACCGATTGATGGGTACGATTGAATCCTTCTTTGGTTTTTGCCAATTTTTCGGTTTCTAGTTTGACGGTTTCTTCGGATTGATCGATTTGATTCAGGTAAGCGCCAATTTCGTCCTGGA
>JAGWYI010000313.1 GCA_018969455.1 Bacteroidota bacterium
GGATGTAGCCTTCCGTTTCAACAACGGATCTACTTCAACGATCAGCGGTGTAGGCTTCGAGTTGTACCAGAACGTACCAAACCCATTCGTAAACATGACCTTCATCGGTTTCAACTTGCCAGAGGCGACAACGGCAACATTGAGCATCTTTGATGAAACTGGCCGTGTAATTTACAGCCAGAAAGGTTCATATGCGAAAGGTTACAACAATGTAGCGATTGACCGCGCGTTGTTGAATACCGTGGGCATGATGTACTACAAGTTGGAAACTGCGACGAACAGTGCAACGAAGAAAATGATCCAGGCCCGATAGGGTTGACTCTGAGGTTGACTGAAAGCGTGGATCTGTGAAAAGATCAAATGCGACGAAGTCCCGACCCAGTAAGAAGATTTGCCGATCATAAAAAAGGCGCTTTTCCAGAGTAATCTGTGCAAAGCGCTTTTTTTATGCTTGGTATAGTCTGAATGTTACCATGGCTGTTTAAGGAATTCTCTAACGAGATTCCTGAGAAAAACGGTAATTTTTTCAAGTAATAGAAATAAAATGAAGCAAATCTTATAAATTTTCATTTTCATATTGTAATAAAAAAATATTATATTTAACATTATAACAATTTAATTTCGACAAAAATATTTAGATTTTAACAAAAAAGTAATTAAAAGGTTTACTTTTGGGCCGCTGTGTACATGGATCACAGTATATAAATATTTCTAATCTAATAACCAATCTCATGAATAAAAAGTTACACCACTTGGCCTGGGTACATGGTCGTGCTCTTTTCAATACGATTTTATTTTGCCTGTTTTTGGGAATGCTCCCGAATTGTTTGGCTGCTCAAGCTTCAGAATCTGCAAGCGCATTGATATCTACGGAGGACCTTGCAATAAATGGTTGGAAGGAAACGGCAGATTATACCGCAATTTTAGCCCAGGAGCGCATTTTGGCTACACAAGAAATTTCCAATTCCAGTCAGAACATTGCCAGGCTTGCCTTGTATACCGCTTATGACAGGTTATTGTCCTACATGCAATCGGATATGGCCGCTAAAAGTCCAATTGAAACGATAGCGGACATCAACTACAAAAAGCTTGTGCTTGAAACACCGAATGATCCGGTTTTAAAAGATATGGACAGCGGGGAGTTTAGTGTGTTATACGGCAACCTCGTTTCAAAGTTGGTCATTCAATAACTCAAATCAGGTAATTGGTTTGCACTGCATGCACCTTTATAAGGTTGCAGTTGCCTGTTCCATACCCGTAATATAATCAAAGTCATGAAAAATTATTCTACTTTCTTTTTTGGAGTAACGGAAGTATCCAACAAAATGCGCACCGCAGTAAGCCTGGGAGCGCTTGTGTTGTTTTGTTTGATGCAATCTGTTAACATCCAGGCGCAAACTACCCTGCTCAGCCCCACCGGAGACGGCGGCTTTGAAAACGGCGCAACCTTCGCAGCCAACGGATGGACATTAGTGAACGGCGCCACCAACCAATGGTGGGCGGGTGCTGTGTCAGTACCTTCTGCGGGTACAAACGCTGCCTATGTGTCGGACGATGTAGCAGGTGCAACCTGGAATTATAATGTCAACTCGGCCTCTACGGTACATTTTTACCGGGACATTACGTTCCCTGCGGGCCTGACCAATATCGTATTGTCCTTCAAATGGAAAGGACAGGGAGAAAGCAGTTATGACTACCTAACGGTTTATTCCATACCTACCTCTACCACACCTACGTTTAACAACCCGGCGGGCGGTTTTCAGAGTTGGACAAGTCTTGCTACCGCTTATCCGGGAGCAACAATCCTTTGCACGCCGCCAAACCTGAATCTTCAGGCAACCTATCAAACGCAAACTGCCTGTATACCCAGCTCCTTTGCAGGTACTACCCAGCGCATTGTTTTCATGTGGTCGAATGACGGCTCGTTAGGTACAGTTCCTCCAATCTCGGTGGATGAAATTTCCATTGTTGCAAGCACGGCGCCAACGGCTCCGGCAAACTCGCCAACGGCTTTGGTATTGACGCCGTTTTCCAATGCTCAAATCAACGGGTCTTTCACGGCTGCTGCCGGTTCCCCTGATGCATACCTTGTTGTAAGATACCCTGCTGGTGCTGCCGTTACCAACCCGGTGAACGGCACCACCTATACTGCGGGCACTTCCCTCGGCCTTGGTAGAGTAGTATCGGCAGGTGCAAGCACTACGTTTAGCGCTACGGGACTTACACCCAGCACTGCCTACGATTTTTACGTATACTCTTATAACCTGGCGCCCTGTGCCTCGGGGCCGTTGTACAGAACCACTAGTCCTTTGACTGGAACTGCATCAACGCTTGGATGTACCGGCCTTGCAGCTGGTACCTACACAGTGGGTCCGACCGGGACATACGCATCTTTAACGGCTGTAAATGCAGCACTTGTAAACGGTACGGCAGGTCCGGTTATCTTCGAACTTCAAAGCACCTATGTTAGTACGGTAGAAACCTTCCCGGTTACGTTTAACAGCTCGCCTTGTCCGTTTACCGGCGGGGTTATCATCCGACCGCAAACCGGCGCAACAGCCCTTTCGATTACGAGCGCCAATGCAACAGGCACGATTTCGTTTGACGGCGGTAGTAATATCACGATTGATGGCCGAGCAGGCGGTGTGGGTGCACCCCAACTAACGATCAGCAATACGACTACGACCGGTTATTCTATCCAGTTTATCAATAGTGCCAGCTTTAACACGATTAGATATTGCACCGTAGCCGGTGTTAATACCGGCACTGCAAGCGGTGTCATTGTATTTAATACAGCAACTGGCCTTACCACAGGCAACAGCAACAACACTATTGATAACTGCGATATCCGTGATGGTGCTACGACGCCTTTGAACCTCATTTGGGCTACGGGCACTACGACCAACGGATACAATAATTTGAATAACAATAATACCATCTCGAATTGTACCCTGCACGATTGGTTTAGCGCCAGCTCTACCACAGCGGGCGCGGCCATCAATATTGTGGCAGGTTGTTCTGATTGGACCATCACAGGTAATAGTTTTTATCAAACGGCTACCAGAACCTTTACCATGACGTCGGCCACTGACCAGGGCGCCATCTTTGTGGCATCTACAGTATTTGGACAGAACTTTACCATTACCAACAACTTCATCGGCGGTACAGCTCCTTTATGCGGCGGTACTCCATGGACCTGGACAGGTGGAGCGACTGGCACGCCAACCCCGCGTCTGATTCGTTTTTCTGTTAGCAACGGGTTGCCTTTATCGAACATTAGCAACAATACCATTGCGAATATTGCCATTACCACCTCTAGTACTTCAACCTCATCGAGTTTGATTTCCCATTTGAATGGTAATGTGAACATCAGCAACAATACCCTCGGGTCTCAAACCGCAACAGGAAACGTAACGTTTACCCTGGCCGCTACATCAACCGCGCCTTTCTTTTTGGCGATCTCAAGTGGAACTGGCGCCAACCCAAGTACGATTAATATCACCAACAATAATATCGGTGGTATTACCGTGTCCACAAATAGTACCGGCGCAGTTAGTTTCCGCGTCATTTACAGTCAACCGGTTGCTGGAAGTAATGTAACCATCAGCAATAACCTTGTCGGTGGTACGGTTGCAAACAGCATTCAACAATTGACGGGAACAGCGACGGCTCAAATCGGCGCTTTGTTCGGTATTTTAGTGTTGAATCCGACCATTGGAAACTTGATTACCAACAACACGGTTCGGAACCTAACCATTAATAATGTAAATGCCGGCCCATTCCTGTCAGGTATCAACATTCAATCGAGCGGTGGAGGACACACGATCACAGGGAACACGATCTTTAATTTGACGACGAATGTTCCCAATGTCGCCATTAATAACATTTCTTCTATCGTCGGGCTTAACGTGATCGCTTCTGCGGTAGGTGGAACAAATGTGTCTAATAACACTGTTTACAATCTGAGTAATACTAATACGGCCGCAGCAACCTGGGTCAACGGTTTATATTTTGGTACAGCGCTTACGCCTGCGCAGAATACGACTATTTCCAGAAATTTTGTACACAGTTTAAACGTCGCATCGGCAGTGTCCGGCGCCGGTATGGCGGGCATTTTCCTGCCAAATACAGGAAACGCCCTTGTGTACAATAATACGGTGCGTTTGGGTATTGATATCAACGGCGCTTCCCTTACAAATGCGCTGCAAATCAATGGTATATACAAAGTCTCCTCTGGGAGCATGGGTATTTACCACAATACCGTGTACATCGGCGGTACGGGCGTAGTCAGCGGGACGGCGAATACGTTTGCATTCCGCAGAGCAGCCGCTCCGACCATTGGTCAGGATACGGTTGTAAATAACATCTTTTATAATGCCCGTTCCAATGCAAGCGGCACCGGTAAAAACTACGCGGTTACGCAATTTGCAAATACCACGTTGCTTGAAAATAACAACGTATTACTGGCAGACGGCACAGGCGGTGTATTGGGCTTGTTTAACGTAACCGATTGCGCAACACTTGCAGCATGGCAAACGGCTTCCAATGCAGATTGGAATTCACTTGTGTCGGATCCCAAATTGGTGAATCCTACGGGTTCGCTTGCAACGATTGACCTGCACATTCAAGCGGCAGTTGTGACGCCGGTAGAACGTGGCGGTATCAATATCCCATTGGTTTCTACAGATTTTGACGGACAAACCCGTTCCGGTTTAACGCCGGTTGATATCGGCGCTGACGCAGGCAACTTCCTCCTGGCAGATTTAACAGGCCCGGTAATTACATACAATGCTCTATTGAATACAAACTGTAACACAGGCGACCAAACCCTGACTGGCGTAAACATCTCAGACGCTACCGGTATTCCAACTACCGGAACCTTGCGTCCGCGCATTTATTACAGGAAGAACGCAGGCGCTTATTTCTCACAGCCTGGTACCTTGGCTTCCGGTTCTGCTACGAACTCAAACTGGAACTTTACAATTGTAGCTGCTGACATGGGCGGCCTGGTTGCAACGGACGTCGTTTCATATTACGTTATCGCACAAGATATTGTGGCTACGCCGAATATCGGCTCCAGCCCAGCAGGCGTCATTGCTACGGATGTAAACACGGTAACAACACATCCAATCGCACCAAATACCTACACGATTAATGCTACTTCACTGAGCGGCACATACACTGTTGGTGCGGCTGGAACCTACCCCACTTTAACCGCTGCTGTGGCTGCTTATAATTCGGCTTGTCTCGGCGGACCGGTTACCTTTAACCTGATTGATGCCAACTACGCAGGCGAGACCTTCCCGATCACGATCAACGCAAATGCTTTTGCCAGCGCAACCAATACATTGACGATCAAAGCGACACAGGCAAATACAACGATCAGTGGCACAAGCGCAACGGCCATGATTGTGTTCAATGGTGCAGACTGGGTAACCATTGACGGTTCGATTTCAA
>JAGWYI010000314.1 GCA_018969455.1 Bacteroidota bacterium
TTTCAGCAATATGAATTTATTTTGATCCGCCATCTGCCCACCCACCCGGGTTTTATTCGCTTTTTAAAGGCCTTGAAAGTTCGGAACCCGAATTTAAAAGTGGTTTTGGAAATACCTACCTGGCCGTATGACGCAGAGCAAACCGGAATTTTAGCGCGCATTCAAGGAATTGTAGATCGAAAGTACCGGGAAAAATTGCATACGCATGTGGATTTGATCTTGAATTACGGTACAATTTGTTCTTTTATTTGGAGTATTCCCGTTTTACAGATAGAAAATGGCATCGCCCTGAGCCGGATACCCAAACCTCGTTGGCCCAGACAGGAAAGTAAAGGCGTTATTCGGTTAATTTTTGTAGGAAACCCACAATGGTGGCATGGACTGGATCGCGTGATTGCCGGAATGGAACATTATGAAAAAAGCAAAGGCCCCGAAGATCCGGAAATATTCCTCGATGTGGTGGGTTTGCCAGAGCCGGCCCGTAAGCTGTGGCAAGCCCGTGTTTCAACCCGAAATTTGGTTTTATACCCCCCGCGGGAGGGCGCCGAATTGTACGAGCTTTTAGCCCAGGCCAGTTTGGGCATAGGCACCCTTGCCATACACCGAAAAGGCCTGAATCGGGAGGCGCCGCTCAAACACCGTTTGTATGCTGCAGTCGGATTGCCGCTTGTGTGCTGTGCTGCAGACCGCGATTTTCCAGCTGAATGGCCTTATGTATTTCATTGTCCTGAGAACGACGACCCGGTAGATATGACACAACTGGTCGCGTTTTTGGGAAAATGCCGGAAACAGGAGGGCGGATATCCCTTTTCCATTCGGGAATACGCTGAAAAACACCTTGATTGGCAGGTTAAGTTGAGAAAATTGTCGGAGGGATTGCATAGGCCTGCATCTTAGGGTCTTTCAGGGTTGTTTAACAAGGCTCCGGGTAAAAATACTTAAAAATGCCGTTTGTGTGTATTAAATTTGCGCCGCTCAAACCAGCCCCAGGGTAAGCGCGTCTTCATTTTTTTGTTTACCAATCGTTTTAAGGAATGTTTTTAATAACAAGAACCAAGTGCCGTTTTTGCAACTTGAACCGTCTTTTTCTGTTAACTTCCCTGATAGTCAGCGCTTTAGCCGTTCAAGTAAATGCCCAGGGTGTTAATGGCCGTTTATCAATTGGGATGGCTGGCGGACTCACTGTTTTCAACGGTGATGTAACCAAAAACGAATTTATTCCCTCCATTACAAAGCCCACTGAAATTCGAATGGCGGGTGGCTTGCAATTGACGGGTGTTTTAAACCCATATTTGTCTTTGCGTTACAGTTGGGTACATGGGAAATTGCATGGCGTAAAAGATCCGCAGCAGTTCAATTGTCGTTTCAACGATCACAGTTTTCAGTTGTTGTTGAATGTAAATGCGGTGTTGTTTGAGAAGCCTGAAGAGGCATGGATTACGGTTTTCGGAATATTAGGGTATGGACTGGTTAAGTTTCGATCAGAACGCCTCACCTATCCGGGAGGCAATTTGATTCAGGCATTCGGTTATGATTCGAATGGAAAGAAAAATGGATCGGCTACCCAAGAATTGTCCATACCGGTTGGATTCAGTTTACGCACCCGCCTGGATCGGTTTATAAAGGACTATGAATCTTTTATGGCATCTGATCGGATAGAGTTTATGTTTGATGTTATGGTGCATATAATCAACTCCGACAAAATGGACGCATTGGCAGGCACCTCTGGCAACGACAAATTTTTGTTTATGTCTTTGGGCGTATCTTATTATTTTTTCTAGAAACATAAGAACAAGCCACTGCTCCGCCCTGGTTTCACCGCTTTCTTGTGAAATTTTCGATTCAATACTTTACGCTGCCAGATTTTGTGCATAACGGTCTTTATAAATCATTATAAATCAGCGAAATCCATCCTGATTTATCCACAAAATCCGGCGCATCCTGGTAGAATATCGAAATGTTTCCTGTTCAAAGAATCGGTTTTTCAATTCAAACTTCTTCTTTCACTTCGACATTCGGTGTTCGACATTCGATATTCTACATTCGTTATTCTTTCCCAGAAACACTTTAATAATAAAACAAACAACAACTCCGACAAAAAGCATTCTGGTAATCCTCCACTGATCTGTCGGGCCAAGTTCGAGTCTTGCTAAATTAATCATTAATGTATGCATTTTCCATGAAAATTCACCTCCTTGGTGCATCCGGAAGCGGGGTAAGCACCCTTGGAAAGGCCCTGGCATCTCGTTTGCAACTGGATTATTTCGACAGCGACGCTTATTTCTGGGCGCCATCGGAGCCACCGTTTTCACAGCGGCGGGAACCATCCGAGCGCAACAGGCTTGTTATGCAAGACTTGCAGTCTAGCCAGGGATGGGTTTTGGGCGGTTCTATCCTGAATTGGGGTGGGGCTATATTCCCGCCATTTGATTTGATTGTTTTCCTGTATTTGCCGTTGGAGCTTCGGATGAAGCGGCTGGAGGCGCGGGAATTCGCGCGATATGGTTCAGTTATTTATGAGGATCCGGAGCGAAACCGGCTTTTTCGGGAGTTTCTGGCCTGGGCACGTGATTACGATGAAAATACAGGTATTGCAAACCGGACCCTGCAGGCACATCGCGCATGGCTCGCAGAAGCGCGCGCACCTGTGCTGGAAATCAGCGGTGATTTGACGGTGGAAGAACGGGTGTTGCGTGTTGTGGAGCAGTTGCAGGAATTCGGTTAGGTTCCGACGCTTCTTTCACAAACGCCCCTTATTGGAGTTGTTCAGCACCTCCTCCCTGGAAATACAGCCCAGATTGGTCCAGATACAGGTCTGGTTTTTGTAAAGTTGCAATACCGGCAAGGCCTCGATGTTTAAATCCTCGCAGCTGCCGAACAGTGCGGCAGCTGCGAGTACCCCGATCAGGATGGCTTTCATCGTGCGATGGCTTGGACTTCTTATTATTGAATTTGATATTGCAAGCTGCTCCAACCGCCGCCGTTGTGAACATCGGTATATCCGTTTGATTCCAAAATGCTTTTGGCCGAGGCGCTGCGCATGCCGGATGCACAACAGGTGATCACGGGTTTGTCTTTTTTAATTTTGGACAAATTTTCCTGCAAAACCTGCAAGGGGATGTTCACGGATCCCTGGATGTGGCCGCTTTGGTATTCTCCTTTGGTGCGCACATCAATAATTTGTGCGCCGTTTTTTACCAGTTCTTTCAAATCCACGCCGGGGCCCATGCCGAAAAGGCGTTTCAAAAATTCTAACATTGTGATTTTGTTTTAATTGTAATGGTTTACAACATGGTTGTCGGGCAAATGTAATCGGTCACTTTGAACTTTTCGGAGGCCTTGATTGCGTTGAATCCCCCTTCTACGTTGATCAAATTGTTGAATCCGCGTGCTTTGAGGATGGAGGCAAAAACCATGGATCGGTACCCTCCGGCGCAATGCACATACCAGGTTTTGTTTTTATCGATCAATGCCATGCTGTCGTTGATGTAATCCAGCGGTGCATTGAGGGCATTTTCAATGTGTTCGGAATCGAATTCGCTTTTTTTGCGCACATCCAAAATGTGGATGTCTGGATTTTCGGCTTTTGCCAGGGCCAATTCCTCCGTGGTGATGGAAGGAATGCTGTCTACCGGTTTTCCGGCAGATTTCCAGGCTTCAAAACCGCCATTCAGGTAGCCGATGGCGTGGTCGTAACCGACGCGGGCCAGGCGTGTTACCACTTCTGCTTCGCGGCCGGGCTCGGTAATCAGCAGGATTTCCTGTTGGATGTCGGGTATCAGGGTTCCTACCCATACGGCAAAGTTTCCGTCTATACCGATGTTGATGGAATTTGGAATAAATCCTTTGGAAAACGCGTCTGCTTTTCTGGTATCAAGGATGAGTGCCAGGGTTTCGTTGGCGAGGACGTCAAATGCCTGCACCTCGAGTGCGCGAGCGCCCCGTTCCATCACATGATCGATGGCATCGTAACCCTGGATGTTCATAAGCACATTTTTGGGGAAATAGCCAGGCGGCGGCATCAAGCCGCTCAGCAATTCTTTGATGAATGCTGCTTTGGTTTGGTTGGGGCGCAGGGCGTAATTGGTTTTTTTCTGGTTGCCGAGCGTATCGGAGGTTTCTTTGCTTAGGTTTTTACCGCAGGCACTGCCGGCGCCGTGTGCAGGATAAACAATCAGATCGTCGCTGAGGGGCAGGATTTTATTTTGCAAGGAATCGTACAAGTGTCCTGCGAGTTTTTCTTCGGTCAAATCGGCAATCACATGTTGCGCCAGGTCGGGGCGGCCCACATCGCCGATGAACAGCGTATCGCCGGTAAAGATCGCATGTTCTTTTCCTGTTTCATCGATGAGGAGAAAGCAACTGCTTTCCATGGTATGTCCGGGGGTGTGGATCAATTTGAGTTTAACATGGCCCAATTCAAAAATTTGCCCGTCTTCCGCGATAAGCGCCTCGAAGCCCGTTTTCATTTGGGTGGGGCCATACACGATGGCAGCACCGGTTTTATGGGCAAGGTCGACGTGACCAGAAACAAAATCGGCATGAAAATGCGTCTCAAAGATGTATTTGATAAGAGCGCCGCGTTTTTGTGCCATCTTGATATAAGGTTCTACTTCGCGAAGCGGGTCGATGATGGCTGCTTCGCCATTGCTTTCGATGTAATAGGCGCCGTGGGCCAAACATCCGGTATAAATTTGTTCTATTGTCATGGTGTAATCCTTTTGTGGAGGCAAAATTCCGACAAAGGATTAAGTAGAACAGTGACTTTGGTTACACTTGAAGTTGACCATTTACAGGTCACGCAGCAATTTTATCTGGTTTCGGTACAGCAGCACCTTTTTGTCGTTTTCCAGTTTTTTCAGGAGGCGGGAAATGACCTCGCGGGAGCTGGCCAGGTCGTGTGCAATTTGTTCGTGTGACAAATTGATGAGGGAGGAACCGCTGTGTCTGGATTTTTCCTTTAAGTAGTGCACCAGGCGTTCGTCGAGTTTTTGGAACGCCAATTGGTCGATGCATTTCAGGAGTTCATTGAAGCGGGTTTGGATGGTTTTCATGATGAAGCTTTTCCAGCTGGGGTATTTCATCATCCAGGTTTCCATGTCTCGAATGGGGATGGCGAGGTATTCTACGTTGGCTTCTGCGGTGGCTTTTACTTCGCTGGGGAATTGCTGCATGCAGCAGGTGAAGGTCATGGCGCAGCTTTCGTTGGAATGGACATAATACAGCAGCAGTTCATATCCGTGTTCGTCCATTCGGGAAATTTTAAGGGTTCCGGACAGGATGATCGGGATGGAACGCACGGTTTGGCCGTAATCGAGGATGATGTCGCCTTCTTTTGCCGAGTGCAGGGTTGCTTTTTGTTGGAGTGCCCCAATCAGTTCAGGTTCAAAAATGGCATGAAGTTGCTGGATGGCATGCATGCTGTAC
>JAGWYI010000315.1 GCA_018969455.1 Bacteroidota bacterium
CTTGCCTGGCGCCAAAATCTTTACCTTTCATCTATCCCGGAGGTTTTAAAACAGTTTCTTACAACAAGGCGGCCGATGCTTTTTTTATGCGCCACGGGTGTAGGGCGCAATCCACTTGCTCAATTTACTGCTTCGTGATGGGTACGGTTGAATACCCAGAAAATGATGGGGAATACCAGAAGTGTGAGGATGGTCGCTGTGATCAATCCGCCGATAATCACCACAGCCAGGGGTTTTTGCGATTCAGAGCCGATACCCGTTGAAATGGCTGCGGGCAGCAAACCGATAGATGCCATAAGCGCCGTCATAACAACAGGTCGGGTACGTACGCGCACGGCCTGACGTACGGCATCATTCAGGTTGAGGTTGGCTTTGATATTTTGGTGAAATTCGGCGATCAGGATCACGCCATTTTGGATGCAGATACCAAAGAGTGCGATAAATCCGACGCCGGCGGAGATTCCGAAATTGATTCCGGTAAGGTGGAGGGCCATGATACCGCCGATGATAGAGAAAGGCACATTGGCGAGCACCAGCAAGGAATCTTTCAGGTTTCCGAACATTATAAAGAGGAGTAGGAAAATTCCGACGAGGCTTACAGGCACCATTTCACCCAATCGTTTTGTTGCACGCACCTGGTTTTCGAATTCACCGGTCCAACCAATGGAATAACCGGTTGGCAAATTGATGTTGTTGTTCACGTTGGCTTGTGCTTCGGCGATGGTGCTTCCGAGGTCGCGGTCGCGCACGGAAAATTTGACGCCAATAAATCGTTTGGTATTGTCGCGATAAATAAAAGCCGGACCGGTAATTTTTCGGATGCTAGCGATTTCCTTTAGGGGAATTTTGACCCCTTGAATGGTAGGAACCTTCAGATTGGCCATGTCGTATTCATCTTTTCGGTATTCTTTACTGTATCGAACCCGTATATCGAATTTCTTTTCTCCTTCATATTTTTGGGTGGCGGTTTTACCTCCGAATGCCATTTCGAGTACAGCTTGAGCGTCGGCCACTGTAATTCCGTAAGCGGCCATTTTTTCGCGGTCGAGGATCACACTGATTTCGGGTTGACCGACATTTCGAAGAATACCTACATCTTTAATACCAGGTACATGCTCAATTTGTTTGATCACCTGATCGGCAATTTCGTCGAGTTTATTGAGGTCATCGCCATATATTTTGACGGCATTGGAGGCGTTGATACCTGCGACACTTTCCGCCACGTTGTCGATGATGGGTTGGGAGTAGTTGTATCCGATACCCTGATAATGGCTTAGGGAGTCGTCCATTTCCCGAATAAGGTCATCGGTAGAGATTTTGCGTTGCCATTCTTCTTTGGGTTTCAGGTTTACCTGCATTTGTACGTAATAAAATCCGGAGGGATCGGTACCGTCGTTGCTTCGTCCGGATTGGGAAAGAACCCCATTTACTTCCGGGAATTGTTGGAGTACATTTCGGAGGGTATGCGTCATTTTAACCGTTTCGCTGAGGCTGTAGCTCATGGGCATTTTGGCTTCTACCCAGAGTGCGCCTTCGTTGAGTTGGGGTAAAAATTCGGTACCGAGGAAGCTTGCCGAGAACATGGTTAGGCCAATAATGATACTGGTAAAGATGAGGGTACGGCGTTTGTGCGCAAAAGTTAGGGCAAAGCCTTTGTCTACCAGGTAGTTCCAGAATTCTACGAATCGGTTGTGTTTTTCCCGTACGTTTTTATTGAGGAAAATATGGCAAAGAACGGGAACGAGCGTGAGGGTAAATAAAAGAGCGCCGAGCAAGGCGAAGCCCAGGGTATAAGCGAGCGGCGAGAACATTTTACCTTCCACTTTTTGGAAGGCGAAAATGGGCATAAGGGCAGTAATAATGATCAATTTAGAAAAGAAGATGGCTTTTCCCAGTCCCATACCGGTTCTTTTGATCATGCTTCCTTTTGCGAGTTTGTTAAACACCTCCATTCCGCGTTGATGTGCAAGATGATCGAGCGCAACAAAGATTCCTTCTACCATCACCACGGCGCCATCGATGATAATCCCGAAGTCGACTGCGCCGAGCGATAACAGATTGGCGCTCATCCCCTTGAGTTTAAGGCAGAGGAAAGAAAACAAGAGCGATAGGGGGATAATGATGGAAACGGTAAGCGTAGTACGCCAATCGGCCATGAAGAGAAACACAATAACCGTTACGAATACGATGCCTTCCACCATATTGTGGAGAACGGTATGCGTGGTATAATTCATCAGGTTATCGCGGTCGTAGAAGGTGACCATTTTCACATCGGCAGGCAGGATACGGGCATTCAGTTCTTCAATTTTGGCTTTTACACGGGTAAGCACCTCTTTTGGGTTTTCGCCTTTTCGCATCACCACGATACCTTCTACCACATCATCGTTGTCGTCGAGGCCTACCTGTCCGACCCGGGGCATGGCGCTTTCATGCACATCGGCCACATTTTTAACGAGAATAGGGTTTCCACCTGCGTCGTCAATGATGATGTTTTCAATGTCTTGAACGGATGTAAGCAATCCTACACCGCGCACCACATAGGCCTGGGCATTTTTTTCGATGACATCGCCGCCCACGTTGATGTTGCTTTTATTAACGGCTTCGAAAACTTGAAGCGGGGTGATGTCGTATTTAGAAAGGCGATTGGGATCAACACTTACTTCATATGTTTTTTCTTGGCCACCAAAGGCTACGAGGTCGGCTACCCCTGGAACGGCCCGAAGTTGTCGGTCGATCACCCAATTTTGTATCGTCAGCAATTCGCGGGTATCGCGGGTATCGCTTTTGAGGGTGTAGCGGAAAATTTCGCCGGTAGGCCCGTATGGAGGTTGCACATCGGGTTCGACGCCATCGGGGAGAGTAACATTTCGCAATTGATTGTTCACTTGTTGGCGGGCGAAAAAGTCTTCCACATCGTCTTCGAAGATAATTTTGATAACCGATAAGCCGAACATAGTGATGCTGCGCACACTGGTTTTTTTCTGCACAGCATTCATGGCGATTTCAATGGGTGTTGTAACGAAGCGTTCGATTTCTTCGGCGCTTCGGCCATTCCATTCGGTTACGATAATGATTTGGGTATTTGTAACATCGGGGAATGCCTCGATGGGCATATTTCGAAAGGCAATGATCCCAGAAATGACCAAAATGCCTACCCAAAAGAAGGTAAAAGATTTGTTTTTGAGGGAAAATGCGATGATATTTCTGATAAACTTATTCATGCTGCCGGTTTTTTAGTCGTTCAAGGCGTCGTAAATGAGTAATTGGTTGGTTGTAAGCACTTGTTCGCCTTCCTGCAAACCTGATAGAATGTAGGCAGTATCGCCCACTTTTCGGAACACTTCGATGGGTCGGGTTTCGATGTTGTTTCGGTCATGAAAGACCATTACAAAATTTTTGCTTTTATCGAAAATGATCGAGTTTGCCGGGATGGCAATCATTTTGGTATTTTCGACATTTGAAAGTTTGATGTTGGCGCGCATTTCTGGTTTGAGGAGGAAATCGGCGTTATTCAGGATGATTCGGACCTTCATGGCTTTTGTTTCGGGATCGATGATGTTGAAAAGTTTGTCAACCTTTCCATGAAACACCTTATCGGGATAGCTTAGGGTGGTAACCGAGGCTTCGAAACCGAGTTTTACCTGATTGATGTCACTTTCATTTACATTAGCGATGGCCCACACGTCATTGATTTCGGCGATATCGAAAATATTGTCGCTGCGGTCATTGCGCAACAGCATATCCTGGTTGATTTTCTTTTCGATGATAAATCCGCTGAGTGGTGCACGGACTTCATACACTGCGCCTTTTTTGATGGAGTAGATATTAAATGTTTCCTGTACGCGTTGTAATTGGGATTGTGCTTTTTCGAGCACGCTGCGTGCTTCGAGCACATCCCTTTCGGCATTTAATTTGCCTTCAAACATTTCCTGGGCTACTTTAAGGTTGTTTTTAGCGACCAGTACATCATTTTTGGCGTCTTCCATTTCTTTTTCAAAGCCTGCTACATCCGTGCTTCGAATGGTTGCGAGCAATTGGCCTTTTTTGACGAAATCGCCTAGTTCAACAAAAACCTTGGTTACGCTTCCGCCCACGAGGGGATATACTTCAATCATTTTATTGTTATCGGCAGTTATTTTGCCATAGAAGTTGAGTTCATTTCGGAGCGGCTCCTGTTTTACGCTTGCGAATGTGGTAGAAGCAAGCATTTTATCGCTTAGAACGAAGGATTCATTTACCGTTTCGGCTTTTGAGGGGGCTTGCTTTTTGCAGGCGGCAAAGCAAATCATCAGTAGGAGGAGGCGGCTCATGCGTTTCATATTAGAGAATTTTTTCATTTACGAGGTGGTTGATCGTTTCGCAGGCAAGAATGATGCGTTTTTTTAGTTCGTTTGTTTGGAGGGTATGTTGGCTGTAGCTTTCCATGAAATCGGTAAATTCGAGGAGAGAAACATTTCGTTTTTGGAAGTTTTGGAGAATTCCTCCGTATACAGATTGCAGATTTTGGTCGCCGATTCCGGTAAATTGTTGGTATTGGGATTGTTGTTGTTTCCAGGCGTCTATGGCCAGTGCGAGTGCATTTTTCAATTCGTTTTGCTTGTATTGTTGAAGCGTTTTGGCCTGATCCAGTTGAATAGCAGCACGTTGTATATTGCCTTTATTTTGGTTCCACAACGGAATTGGGATACCCATGGTCACATTAATTTGGTTTTGGAAAGCGCCGCCGCGTTGGTCGTAAGAGACACCTGCACTCAGATCGGGGATAGCAAGGGATTGTTGCCATTTGAGGAAGAGCGTATTATTGGTAACGAGCAATTGCATGCTCAGGTACTCGGTATTTTTTTGGAGGAGGATATTGAAAAGGCTATCGATTCCGGGCAGTGTTGTTTGGGAGAGTCGTTGGTTGAGGGCCAAATCATCAGCGACGGGTTGGATGAATTCATTAATTCCGGTAATGATGCGCAGTTGTTCTTGTTGGTCGTTGATGTTTTTTTGAATATCGAGCAGGTCGTTTTTGAGGCTTAGCGACAGCGATTGCAGTCGAACGAGGTCGCGCAGTGGGATATTTCCGAGGTTTACCTGTTGTTGGTATGCCGCTGCGAGCGTATCGATGTTGGTAATTTGGGTATGGAGGCTTTCGTACTTTTGCTGTTCAAAATAGATGGTGTAGAAGCTTTGTCGGAGTTGTTGGAGGAGGGTACGCACCAGTTGTTCGAACTGATTTTGAGCGATTTCGATGTTTTGGCGTGCGAATTCGACTTCCTTTTGTTTTTTATGTCCGAGGTAAAGCAGTTGTTGAATGGCCAGGGCTTTTTGGCCCCGTTTTCCGGCATCGAGGAAACGGTTGTTTTGCGGATTGAGGAGGTTCAATTCGCCGGAGGCATAAGGGAGCGCCCATATTTTGGCTTGAACGACATC
>JAGWYI010000316.1 GCA_018969455.1 Bacteroidota bacterium
GCCGGATTTTGTGGATAAATCAGGATGAATTTCGCTGATTTATAATGATTTATAAAGATCGTTATGCACAAAATCTGGCGGCGTAAAGTATAGATTATTTAAAGACTGCCCCTTTTTCAGGAAGCAGCCCTTTTATCCGTGTCTATTTTTTAGATTTTTTATTGGAAATCGTGTTGAGCGCCATTCCCAGCCCCAGGCGAAATCCGGATTGGTTCATGTTCAAATTACTGACTTCCCGAACAAAAAGATTGTATACGAACTCTAGATAAAGTTTACCAAAGTTCAAACCAGTTGTAAATCCCAGTTCAGGTTGCGTAGAAGGGTTTAAACTTTGCAACCTTTTAAAGTTATTGGTAAACTGTTCATATTTTACGTTAATTTCTGCCTGATTGATGCGCAGGTAATTAAGTCTTATAAACATTGCCCAGTAATAAGACTGTCGGGAGAATTTAATTGCCGATTGAAAATAGTACTTATGGTAATTGATATCAAAAACACTGGTATTTGAATTTTTGGAATCAATGATGGATCGATGGCCATAAGCAAAACCTAAATGAGATTGTATTTGAATTTTATCTGCTGGGCTATACATTCCCAAAGAAGCGCCCAATTCGTGGCAATTTTGATATTTGAAGGTATAAGTTGTATAGGTGGGACCGGGAGTGCCAAAATTAAAACTTGTATAGTTTATGTTTTTGGGTTCGAATCCCATGTAACTGATTAATATCGATGTGAATTTGGTGGGGCTATAGGCGGCGTGGCAGGACAGCCCTCCTACCTTAGCACCAAAATGGTATCCTACCAATAAATCCAAATCCCCTTTTTGCTTCAAGGAAAGGACGTCGAATGGCATGGGGTTGAGTGTGGATTGAGCGCGGGATTTAAAAACTGCGCATAAAATCAGGATGATGGAAAATTGGCGTATATAATTTTTCATAGGGGTTGGGTTGAGTGGAAATTGGTTTTTATGCTGTGTTTGATTGATTGAACAAAATAAAGCTAATTGATGGTTTTTTCTCAATCTTTCCACAAAATTAGGTTAGAAAGTGTTTTAAAACCTTGAAATGCGGACAGGCAAAGATTTTAAAGCCATGCTGCAATTATTTTTTCGGCAATATCCCATGGCTATTCCCTCGAAATAAAGCCTTACCTGGCGCCAAAAACTTTCCCTTTCATCTATCCGGAGGATATAAACCGTTTCTTACGGGTTCCGTTTCTTTGTCGAAACAATACCGCCCGGATTTTGCGGAGCAAAATTCGGGCGGAGGAACATTTAGCAATACCTGGGTTTTGAAAATCCTCAGGGTTATTGTTTGAACGGGTTGGAATAACGCTTGTCGGTCAGGCTGGATTGATCTGTGAGTGTATTCAAGAATGCGATGATGTTTTGTTTGTCTGTTGGAGACAGGAAATCATGCTTTGGCACGCCATTGACTTTTAATTGGCTGCTCAGGTTAGGGTGGTTTTTGATGCCTGTGTTGTAGTGTTCGAGCACGTCATCCAGGGTTTTGAGACTACCGTCGTGCATATAGGGCGCTGTGATTGCAATGTTGCGCAAGGTTGGCACCTTGAATTTTGCCATATCAGATGTAATCTTTGTTTGACCACCCACCCCTTGGTCGGGATAGACCTCGTACAAACCGTTGTTGCCCGAGTACAATGCAGGGCGGCCCATATTGGCGGTGTGGCAGCTGGCGCAATGGGTCATAAACAGCGCTTTTCCCTTGTTTTCTTCTGAAGTGAAGCCGGAAAAATTGGCGGAATAGGATGCGATGTTGCCGTAATTGTTGGGGATTTTATTGGCTTCAAGATCAAACTTGCTGTTGTAAGAGCCCATGGCATTTACAAAATTGGACAATGCATCCAATACGCGATCGAAGGAAACGGTTTGGTCACCGAATGCCTTGGTGAAAAGCGGTGCATAGTAATCCTGGTTTTGAACGGCAGCAACGATTTCGTTGCCGTGCATGTTCATTTCTAAAGGATTGGTGATCGACCCGGTGCTTTGGTCTTTGGCAGTTGCTGCCCGGTTGTCCCAAAAGAAACGGATGGCGCTTGATCCATTGAGGTCGGTGCCATAATAAGCCGAGAAGTTGGCTACGGAGTACAGGGAAATGGAATTGCGTTCACCCACTGAATTGTTTACGCCCAGGCTGAATTGGCGCTCATCACCAAATGCAATATTTTGTTTGTGGCAAGACCCGCAGGAGATCGTACCGTCTTTTGATAATTTTGTGTCATAAAATAATACACGACCAAGAATGGCTTTATCCCGTTCGGACGCACGCGCAAAAAGACCGGCATTGCGGAGGTGTTGTGGAAGTTCCACGGTGTAATCATCGGGCAAATCGGGCAGGTTCAAGGTTTTGTCTAAGACGGCTTTTTCCTCTTTGCTGTAGTAATTGAAATTAAATTCTGGTTCGGAATTGCATGAGAACAGCACCACCAGGGTAAAAAACAGGGTTGGGTACAGAAGCGTTTTTTTCATGGATTGTGAGAGATTGTGGGTTGTAAAATCTGAATAAAGGTACGGAAAAAGATTTGTCAGAAAATAGTAAAAACTGGGAAACGAAATCTTTTAACAAATCTATAACGTTCCTGTGGGGAATATCGTTGGGTGGAGGGGGACAAAATGTATGTACGTGTAGCCGGATTTGCCGGATTTTGTGATAAAATCAGGATGAATTTTGCTGGTTTATAAGGATTTATACAGATCGTTATGTTCAAAACCTGGTTGCGAAATTTAAAAAAAATTATTCCAGGATGGTGAAGGTTGTTCGGCGGTTGGTCTGGTGTTCCGATTCTGTGCAACGGTTGCAGGCGCAGTTGACAGCCGGAGCGGATTCTCCAAAACCTTTAGCGGAGAGTCTTTCTTCCGGGATACCTTTTGCGATGAGGTATTCAACGGCGCTTTGTGCCCTGCGTTGGGAAAGTTCCTGGTTATAAGCGTCATTGCCCCTGCAGTCGGTATGGCTTCCCAGTTGGATTCGAATACCTGGATTTTGATTTAAAACTTCGGCCAGTTTGTTTAGGGTTGGTTCGGCATCGGGGCGGATGTCCCATTTGTCGTAATCGTAGTAAATGTTGTCGAGTACAATTTCCTTGTTTCTGAAAATTTTATCCACCACGATTTCCAGTTCGAATATTTGAGTTGGGTTATTAGGGTCTTTGGCGATTCCTTTGGTTGAAAAACGGGCATAATTGGACAGGTAATTGTCCATAGAGGCGGTAAACGAGTAATCGGTTTGTTCGGTCAGTTCGAGGCGCACCGGGCCATCTGGCGGGGTAACGAGTTGTTGTTTTTTGGATCCAAAAGTTAGGGTAAGTTTGGAACCGGGCAGTGGTTTACGGCCAAGAATTTTGCTGTTTGGATCGTCGGGTGTTAGATAAATTTTTTCCAGGACGTATACATCCAAAATAATTTTGTAAGTGAGTGTTTTATTTTGAGTTGAATCGCTTTGGGGTGGTTTTGGGTTTGGGACGACTTGTTCGAAGCGGTAAATATCATCACCGCCTTTTCCGCCGGGTCGGTTGGAGCTGAAAAAGCCATCGCGCAAGCGGGTTCCTGGTTTGGGTGATTTTTCGTTGGCATTGGTGTAATTGTGCCCAACGACGAAGCTGAAGTCATCGGCGCCGCTGTTGATGGGCGCTTTCAGGTTTTGCGGGGGAGTCCAGGTATTTTTGTCGGTTTTATAAGTTCGGAAAATGTCGAGGCCGCCCATACCAGTCCATCCGTCTGAGGCGAAATAAAGGGTGTCTTTGTCAAAGGTAGGGAAAAGTTCATTTCCGGTGGAGTTGATGTTGCGGCTCAGCAGTTGGGGTTCGTCCCATCCGGATTCGGTGAATTGGTTTCGGGAAGCGTAGAACAAGTCGTACCCGCCCCATGCATCGGGGTCATTTGCTGCAAAGAAAAGGGTATTTCCATCGGCGCTGAGGGCTGGGTGGAGGTAGTTTATTTTTTCTTTTTGGAAAGGGAAGGGTATTGGATCGGACCAGGCTCCGTCTGTATTTTTTTCGGAGAAATAAATTTTACAAAATGCATCATTGCCTTTAAAAGCTTCAATGGAACGCACAAAAAACACCTGGGATCCTGTTCGATTGAAGCAGGCAGTTCCTTCGTGTCGGCTGGTATTTAAATGGTTGTCAAAAATTTGTGGACTTGCTTCATCGGGTTCAACGATGAGCAAGTCCATAAATTTGTTTCCGGTCCAGGCATAATTTTCGGCGCCTTTACCCAATGCCCGGTCGCTTGTAAAAACAATGCGGCCATCGGCATAGAGGGTGGGAGCAAAATCGTTTTGTGGGCTATTAAAAGGGACGGTTTGTAAAGAATATCCACTTTGGGGCGCCTGTTTCAGCCAATCTTCTGCTACGGCACAAGCTGTTATTTCTTTTCTGTATTCGTAAGGGCTTCCAATTTCGACGCCCAGGTTTTTGAATGCTTCTTTAGCGGTGTTGTATTGTTGCAGCTTTTTGAGTGAGAAAGCCCATGCTTTGAGTGCGTCGGGGTTGTTGTTGGAATCGTAAGATTTTTTGAACCATTGCAGGGCATTATCATCTTCTCCTTTCAGGCGGTAAGAATCTCCGATGAGGAATTCGCGCAGCGCTTTTTCTGATCGCAGTTGAGTGTTGGCCAATTCGTTGATTAACAGGGGAATGGCTTCACTATATCGCTTTTGTGCATAGGCTGTTTGGCCATCCTTAATTTTGATGGTATAAGAACAGCCAAAGCAGCAAACGAGCAGAGCGACCGCCGCGGAGCAGGCGAAGATCGGTATTGATTGTTTTGGAATCATAGCAAAGCGGTATTACTTCAGAATGGCAATTTTGCCAAGGGAACGGTTGCCTTGCAAGTCGTAATATTCGATTAAATAAAGTCCGGCTGGCAGGTTATCGGTATTAATGCAGAAGAAACTGTTGTTTTGGGAGATGGTAGCCAAACGGGTACCGTTGTTATCATAGAGGTTGAGGCAGCCCAAACCTTCAGGCGCCTGTACAAAAAACTGATTGGAAGCGGGGTTGGGGTAGATAGATAAAATTTTGTTAGTAGGTTCGGTACTTGCTACCGTACAGTCATAATTGGGATCATAATCAACAGTTGTTGCATAAAAAGCGGTACAACCGTTGGCGGGGTCGGTTATTAGAAGCCCGTAAGCTCCATCGGTGAGCGCGCAATACCGAAGTTGGTTGGCGCCTGGAATGGGTTGGTTGTTGAGGAACCATTGTGCCGACCAGGGTTTTGGAATATTAAAAGTATCGGCGAGGAAAAGCAGATTGTTTTTATTGAGGAACAGTGGTGTTTGGGGTGCTGGAAATATCTGAACAAAAGCCGAATCCGAGATGGCCTGGCATCCATTTGCATTTGAAACCAGCACCTGATAAAATCCGTT
>JAGWYI010000317.1 GCA_018969455.1 Bacteroidota bacterium
CATACGCGCTCAAATCGGCAACTCCGTTGAAGCCCTGGCCGCAGGTAAGGTCGTGCCAGGTATCGACGTAAGACATCGTAACATTTGAGCATTCAACCACATTAGGATATGCGTTGTCAAAACCAAGCACATTTTTCAGATAGTCTGGACTGTAGCTTGTAATCGGGCAGAACAAGGTGATATTGCTGCAATTGACAACAGGCGCCAGTTTGTCTTCCAATTTGAATTTACCCCATGTTTTATTGCAGGAAACAATGTTTTCGACTTCTGCAATCAAAGTTTGACCTACGTAGCTGTAAGGAATAGGATTAGGAACAACCAAACCTTGTTGGGTTTTTATTGTAACCTTGTAATATCCTCCTAAACAAAATGCCTGGTCGGTGCAATCTTCATCTTCTCCTTCAAGAATATCTTCATCATGGATAAAGGCTTGGCAATTAACGTCGTAAGACACATAAACCAGGTCATTGGCAGCCATATTTTGGGTAGTTTTCCAACAATCACCCAAATTGGTTGCCAAATCTGGATCGTTGTAGGTACCGTTGAAGGTCAATCCATCGTTTGACAAATCGGTAGCCAAAAACTGTTGACCGCCATTAAAGTAATCAGGAATTGGCTGGCCCTGGTAGTTTACCGCTTTACCTGAACCATTTGCCTGGAATTGCAGGTACAAGGAAGCAGGTGCTGGAATATTGGACGGTTTCACTTCAAACACATAACGAACAACTACTTTTTCGCCTGGCCAGAGCAAACCACTGGTACCGTTGAACAAATTAATGTCGGAAGCGCCGTTAAAGTTGGCGTTTGCTACAGGCAGTTGCTGAGGAAGTGCTGCAGTACCACACTCCCAGGTGGTGTTAATCACGGTAGGAGCGCCCATAGTCATCAAGAACGCTGCACCCAATTGCTGTTGGAGCGGAACTTGTGCTTGAATGTTGGCCAATGGCACTGCCATTACATAACCATTTTCATAACCGCCAGAGTTTTGGATGCACAAATCCACAATCACTTTGAATTGACCGCACTGACTGCCTTTTTCTACACCGGCAATTTTCTGGTTCAATTCAATATTGGGTTGTTGGATGTAACCAAAATCAAGACTCAGGTTGGTCAGGCGATCGGGATAGTTGTAAACTGTAGGGATATCACCCAGGCTGTTTTCATTCAGCACACCTGTAGTTGCGGTAGGAGATGCGAGCAAATTAGGCACTGCAAAGGAAGTTGCCGGTGTACCATCGGAATCCGGATAGTCATTGCCCCCGGTATTGTTGGCAATGGTCAGGATTTTCCGGGCAGGTACGGCGAGTTCCGGATTCAACAGAGTCAAGGAGTCGGAACCAATGCCATTTACCACAGATGAATATTTCCGTGGGAATACCCGGTATTGGCCTTCAATCAATCCGCAGAAGTAGTAAATACCTTGCTGATTTTCACCTTGCGTACCAGTTGTCGTTAATTTGCGATACACTTTATTGTCGAAAGGTGTAGCCAGATTTCCATCCAAACCACCCCAAACAAGCACCAGGTCAACATTATTGATGCCTGTTTCCTGCTGGAAATTGATTGGCGTATTGGCCGTTGCCTGATCGCCTTTCAGGTCATTGTCGAACCAGGCATAGTTACCTGCTTTTACCACCGGGATGTAGTAATCTTCTACCTCACCGCCGATGGCGAGGCCCGCAGAACCCAAGCCTGGCTGGCAGTGTATGCGGAAACGGGCACGAACAGCGCCGCCCGTGAAGTTGGCAGTTACAGGTACATTGAAGCACACATCGCGCACCACATTTGTACCGGTTACCAAAGCCAGATCGGTAACGGCTTGTTCACCTGCATCAAACTGGTTGTTTCCGTTGTAATCAATCCAGGCGCTCAGGAAGGTATTGTTGGTACGAATCAAACCTGGTACATCAAGTGCAGTATAGGTTACCCGTACACAAGCTTCATAGCCTGGAACCAAAGGCGTGATAAATTGAACGCCATTTTCATCGTCGCTGCCGCCTGCGCAAGTGCCTTGCGTGCGGGTGCTGCCTGTGAAGTCGTCACCACTGGCCCAGGTACCTGCTGTACCGTTCGGGTCGATGGTTGCATCGCGTTCAGCATCTACACAAGTACCGAGGTATTTGGCAGGCTGTTGGATGTGTTGTGCGCCTGATTTAACCGGATTGTTGTCGGTCACATAAGTATCGGGCAAATCACCAAAGTCGATGCTTACAAAGCCAAAGTCGAAGGTTTCGTTCGTCTGGTTATCCGGGAAAGTACCCAGGGCGCCGGGCGCATTGTCGCCATTGCCGTTTTCACCTGTTGGCTGTGTGGTGATGTTTGCCAGGGTAATGGTAAACGGCTGGTTCATCACCATGGTCAAATCATTGCCGGTTTGCTCGCCATCGGAGTCCTTTACATCGTTGTTTTGTGTATTGGCCAAAGTTGGCGTCATATCGCTTGGTGTGAGGGAAACAATTTTATAGGTACCCTCAATCAAACCGCAGTAGTTGTACTCCCCTACGATGTTTACGCCATTGGCAGCAGACAGGGTAGTCGTTGTATAGATGCGGTTGTCACCTGTAGTAGCAACGTTTCCGTCGGGGCCACCCCAGATCAACTGCATGTTCACGCCGCCAATTCCTGGCTCGGTGGTTTGCTGCTGACCGTCGTAGTTGTAATCTTCCCAAACAATGTTGCCTACTTTTACGAGATTTTTCTTGTAATCTTCTACCTCACCTTGTGGCATTGGGCTGGTTCCGTATTTATCGGGGCCATTCGCCGTCAAACCGCCGCTTGGAGACAAGCGGAAGCGCGCAAACACCATACCTGCGTTGAAGGTTGCTGTGGAAGGTACCTGGAAGCAATAAGGTGCATTATTGACACCGCCATTGGCAACCACTCCATTGTTGGAGAATACCAATGCTTCTGCGGCATCCAGCAAGCCGTTTCCGTTCCAGTCGATCCAGCCTTGCAGTACCGCGTTAGCGCCGGTTGTATTCACCGCCGTTACGTTGATGCAGGCTTCGAAACCTGGAATCAAAGGTGTTGCAAACACGATTCCGGATTCGTCATCTGCAGAACCGGTGTTGTTGTTGTCGTCACCATCTGCAGTCGCATTTGGAACACCATCCTGTTCGCCGTCTACGCTGTTGCCCAGGCTCAAACCTGGAATAATAACGTGTACTGCGCCGCCATTGGCCATGGTGGTACTGAAGCTCGTTCCGGTACCTGTTTGCGGCAGGTCGCCATAATCGAGGAAGGCAAAGCCAAAGTCGTGGGTTTCATCTGTCTGGTTGTTCGGGAAAGTACCCACTGCCGCAGGCGCCGAATCACCCAAACCGTTTTCGTTGGTTGGAAGTGCGGTAACATCTGTGATGGTAAATGTTTCCATTGTCATCGACAGGTTCATACCTACCACCGGACCATCTGAATCCTGTGCGTTGTTGGTGCCGATGTCCCAACGCGTTGGGGTCATGTTATTCGGTGTGGTCGCAACAACTTTGTAAGTACCGTTGATCAAACCGCAGTAGTAGTATTCACCCTGACCGGTTGTGGAAGAAGTCAAAATAGAACCATAGGTCACGTCGTCGCCACCGTTGTCGATGATTCCGTTCGGGCCAGCCCAGATGAGGGTCATGGTTACGCCGTTGATGCCAGGCTCACCGGCATCCTGAATACCATTGAAGTTGCGGTCTTCCCAAACGAGGTTGCCGATTTTACCCACATTTAATTTGTAATCTTCAACTTCACCTTGCGGAACCGTGCTGGCGCCGTATTTATCGGGGCCATTTGGCGTCAAACCGCCGGTTGGAGAAAGGCGGAAACGCGCGAATACCATACCATCATTGAAGATTGCGGTGCTAGGTACAGCGAAGGTATAAGGTGCGTTGTTTACTCCATTGTTCGGAACAATGCCGTTGTTGGTAAAGGTCAATGCCTCGTTGGCATCTAACAAACCGTTGTTGTTCCAGTCGATCCAGCCTTGCAGTACGGCATTGTTGCCGGTCATGTTCATGGCTGTAACCGTGATGGTTGCATTGTTGCCTGGAATCAGAGGGGTTGCGAACACGATGCCGTCTTCGTCATCGGCGCTGCCCGTGTTGTTGTTGTCATCGCCGTTGGCATTGGCATTGGGGGTAGCGTCGCGTTCTCCATCCACGCTGGCGCCCAATTTCAGGCCCGGGATGATCACATGCACAGGGCCGACATTGGCCATTGTGGTGCTAAACTGATCGCCATTGCCAGATTCGGGCAGGTCGCCATAATCCAGGAACGCAAAACCCTGGTCGTGGGTTTCATCGTCCTGATTGTCGTTAAAGTTGCCCACTGGACTAGCGCCGCTGTCACCTGTTCCGTTTTCACCGGTTGGTGTCGGGAACGTGAACGTAACAGTTTCCATGGTCATCGACAAATCCATACCGGTAAGGGTGCCATCGCTGTCTAACACGCCGCCATTGGTTTGGCTGCCCTGGTTTGACCGCGTTGGAGTCATGTTATTCGGTGTGGTAAACGTGATTTTGTACTTATTGTCATTAGCACCAGGACCATCGGTTAAGCCGCAAAAGTAGTATTCGCCGGTTTGGAAGTTGCCCGTACCGGTTAAAGCAACCGGGTATGGAATGTCGGCATTGTCGCCTGTTCCGCCAACAAGTCCGTCAGCGCCCAACCAGGTGAGTGTAACTGAAGCATTGTTGATACCGGGTTCACCAGCATCCTGGATACCATTAAAATTGTAATCTTCAAAAACAAAATTACCCAGTTTGCCCAGTTGAAGCTTGTAGTCTTCAATTTCCCCATCTGGAACAGCTCCAATCTGTGTATTAGCAGCCAAATTACCGGATGGGCTCAAACGGAAACGAATAAAGGCTGCACCGCCCGGAGCGAAAGTAGCATTCGCTGGAATGTTGAAGCACAGTTTCGCATTGTTCAAACCGCCTACAGGCACAACCGCACCGCCACCGGCGCCGTTAAAACTACCTGTAACAACGGCTTCGCCAGCATCGAGCAGGTCGCCATCGCCATTGAAATCGATCCACATTTGCAGTACGGCAGCGCTGGTTGTTGCATTCATGGCATTTACCTGAATACAAGCCTGCGCGCCTGGAATCATAGGCGTAATAAAGGTGACGCCATTTTCGTCGTCGCCGTCTGGGGTTGAGGTACCCAAAGTCAATGATCCCAAAGTATTATCGTCACCGCCCGACATCAAACCAGCCATTGCTTCCGGTGCGCCATCGGTTTCGGCATCCACACTGGCGCCCAGCTTCAAATCATTGGTAATCAAATGCTTAGGACCGTTAGGATCTTTTGTTCCATAAGAATTTGGAAGGTCTCCGTAATCGTAACAACCCAATACCCGGTCTACGATGCGGCAAAGTGGGT
>JAGWYI010000318.1 GCA_018969455.1 Bacteroidota bacterium
ATAGAAAACACCGGGAACAGCCCGGGGCCGCCCATGCCTAATTTTTCGCCGGTTTCGCTGCGGGAAATGACCGCGCCGGAGTTCATTTCGGAACCGGTAGCAGGCAAGGTTAGCACACTTCCAAACGGAAGTCCCCTGCCTTCCTCGGTGCGGATGTTTTTCGCCAGAATGTCCCAGGGCTCGGCGCCTTCATACAAAGCTGCCGCAGATAAAAATTTGACCCCGTCAAGTACGGAGCCGCCGCCCACTGCCAGTAAAAACGTGATGTTTTCTTTTTTAATAACTTCCAGCGCCTGCATCAGCACAGCATATTCGGGATTGGCCGGAATGCCGCCAAATTCCAGCCAGTCACGGCCTTCCAGTGCGGCAACTACCTGGTCGTATACGCCGTTTTTTTTGATGCTTCCACCGCCATACAACAACATAATACGGCCTTTAGCGGGCAATTCATTGCGCAAACGCGCCATTTGACCTTTGCCAAACAGGATTTTTGTCGGATTTTTTAATTCAAAATTGAGCATATCGGGTGTTTTTATATTCGATTCCCTAACTGAACAATTCAAGCATTGGATGGTTGGCAAACGGAATCATTTTCCCGCGTTTTCCAACACGTCTGACAGGGCCAGTACATAAGCCCCCGCTCCATAACCCACCATGGGAACAGCGCCGGCATATTGCGCATTTTGATCGCGAATGCAATAACACCAGACTTCATTTTCAACATATTCCGACACCGGTTTTTTCCATAAATTGCGGTATGTCAACATTTCCGGCAATTGACCGCCATTTTGAACCGCCAGTTCGGTGATTCGATCCAGCATTTTACGTGCGCGTTTCTGCGCCCCGTACCGGTTCAGGGCAGAAACCATGCGCAGGTCAATGAAAACCCATTCCTGGTTTTCATATATGTCGTCACTGCGCATGCGTATGTACCCGGGAACCGGACCCTGAATGCGCAAAACCGGGTCGTATTCGGCCAGGTGCTCAAAAAAACGGGCTTTTGCATCGGGCAAGAGTCCGCCAGCGAAGATTTCCAAAGAACCGGCGTCGTGGAATTCCGGGGCAGCGGGGTCACTTTCCTGGGCATTGCTTTTGAAATAGCGACCGTTTACGGCCAGGTTTTTAAACAATCCTTCAATCAAAATGTCGGCGCCGTGTTGGTATTTGGCGGCATTTCCGCCTGTTTTTTGTTCCAAACTGGCAAAAAGCTGGAGTCCACGCGCGCATACGCCCGAGGTAAAAGCGTATTGTTTGGTGTTTTTCAGGTGATGTTCCCAGGGGCCCGAATCGGCCCGGATGAGTCCATTCGGAGCCGTTATGGCGATTATGGCATCAGCCACCCCGGTTTCCACGGTTTTTTGCCAGGTACGGGCAAAACCCATGTCCCCCGATTGCAGCACATAATCGCTGTAAGCTGTCAGAAAAAGTCCCCAGTCATCGTATTCGATGTTGGGGCCCCATTCGTTGAAATCGCATTCTTCGGTTCCGTTTCCGAAATAGCGGGTGAGGGAAATACGGTAATCCACGCCGGGGCCGTAGTCTTTACCATCTGAAAAATGGTAATGTTTAAAGCGTCCGGCATCGGCTTGCAGCATAAAAGTGAGTGCTTTCCGCGCTGCGTCGTACATACCCAGCCTTGTCATGGCCTGGATGGCAAAAGCAGCATCGCGCACCCAGGCAACATGCCACAGCCCGGGCCGAAGGGAAGCGAGTACCTGTCCGCGGCTTTTCGGAAAAATTTCTGCCTCACCTACCTGCGCCATGCGCAACATGGAAATGGATTGTTCAAGTACCTGTTGCTCATTTGCGGGAATGCCCGGTGGCAATTTGCAGGTTTTCCGGAAAGCCAGCATATCGTCCAATTCCTGTTCGGCCATATTGGCTTTGTTTTTTTGAAGGAATTTCAGGGCTTTTGAAAGCACGTGGTTGTTTGAATGCAGGGCATCATTAAAGGAAAACAGGTAATATTTGAGATAATTTCCTTTTTTATCCTCAAAAAACAGGGAATCCAACAGCAAATCACCCGCGTAGTGCTCGGGTAGATCCACAAAAGGATTGCTGAGGTGCTCAATTCCACTTTGCGGCTTTCCCGCGCCGGCTTCCCATTTGATGTGGATATCCTGGACGGTTTGCTTTTGACCGGATAGTTGTACGTAAAAAACTTTTTCGGATCTGGAGAAGGGCGCCAGATAATGTACCGTGAAGTCGGGGTACCGCACTTCAATGATGTGCGAATGGTTTTTGTAAACTGTTTCTATGGGTTTTTGGGCGGTTTTCAGTTGGATATTTCCTACAAATGGGTGTACAAACCGGCTTGAGTCGATGTTGGCAAATAGATGGGGCCAAACGCCTTCCACCACCGCGTGTGTGCTGTTGTAAGTGGCAACCAGGAGGCCATTGGAGCTGCTGAAGTAAGGGAATGAACTTTGGGGAAAAATTTCCTCAAAAGGCGAAAAGACCAGTAACACAAGTAAAAAAAGGCGCATTGGACGAAACTTTAGGCCAAAAAGGTACGCAAGTCGTTCCAAAACACAGTAGGCAAAGATCAGCCTTTCAAAAAAGCCTCAAATTTTTCTTCAAATTCGTGCATCCGCTGTACCGAAATGCCCACCTGCATGCCGTTGGAAAGGTGAATGAGCCCGTTTCTTCCGGTTTTTTCTACCCGATCGATGTAGCGCATGTGTACGATAAAACTGTGGTGGCTGCGGCAAAAAAGCCGTTGCGGCAAATCGAGTTCCAGTTCTTTGAGGGCTTTGTAGGTGCTGATGCGTTCCACTTTGTTGTTTTTGAGCAAAACAATGTCTACCAGGGCGCCGTCTGCTTCGCAAAACAGGATGTCTTCAAATCGCACCACCAGCATGCCTTTTCGGCTGTCGTGCACCACAAAGCCGCCATGCGCGTCATCTTCCAGTTTTTCACAGGCAGCATTTACAACATCTTTCAGGTTTTCTACGCTAAAGGGTTTTACCAAATAGCCCCATGGTTGGGCCTTGTTAATGGCTTCTATGGCGTATTTGGGGTATGCCGTGGTGAAAATGATTCCAAAATTGAGATCCTGGGTTTGTTTCAACAAATCGAAGGCGGTTCCGCCGGGCGGCATCTCTATATCCAGAAACACCAGCTCGGGCCTGGTGCGATGCAGCAAGGCATTGGCCTCGGCTACCGATGCAGCCTGACCAATAATGCGTACTTGTGGGCAATACTGTTCGAGCATGCCGCGCAGGGTGCGCATGGCACTGAACTCATCCTCGATAAGTACTGTCTGGATTTTTTTGTTTGAATTTTGCAAATTGGGCATAAGGATCGGTTTAGGAGCGGCGCCAGCCAGACTTCAGTTTGGGGTTGGACAAATTAGACAATCTGAATTGCAGGGTAACCTTGGTCCCGTGCGCCTCTTTTGTTTCTTCTGCAAGGTCGATAAAGTGCATGTGCATTTCCAAATCATACAAACGATTCAGGGTATCAATCTTTTTTTGCAGCATTTCCAGTCCTCGGGATTTGCGTTCGCTGTTTTGCAGTTTTTTTCGCTGCAGCATTTCCTGTATGCCCAATCCGTTGTCTTGTACCTGGCATTGGAGAAAATCATCTTTGAGCTCGAATGCCAGGCTCAAGCGTGAAATACCTGTAGGAGAAAGCCCGTGGAGGGTAGCATTTTCCAAAATTGGCTGAAGCAACATGGAAGGAAATGGCAACTCATTGGGCACGGCTTCGGCGCCCGAAATGTCAAACTGAAACCGGTCGCTGAAGCGCAGCTGAATCATGCGCAAATAATCTTCGTCGTAGGCAAGTTCTTCCCGGAAGGGTATAAAATTTTGCTCCGAAAAGTGCATGGTTTGTCGTAACAGCCTGTTAAACAATGAAATATATTCGCTGGCGCCTTCCGGGTCGGGCGGATAAAAAAACTGCTGGATGGCATTTATGCTGTTTCCAACAAAATGCGGGTTCATCTGGGCCCGCAAGGCCTGCAACTGAAGTTCGGATGCTGCTGCATTTAATTCCCGGAAAGCGATGCGGGTTTTGTAAATGCGAAAAATTGCAAACCCCAGCGATGTCCAGCAAAAGAGCCAAAACCACAAGGTTTCGTACCAATAAGGCAACATAATCAACTCAATATACCCTTCTTTTGCGCTGGGCTCGTCGCGGGTATTATAACCCAATACCCGAATGTGGTAAGTACCAGCAGGTAGTTTGACCCCAAAACTCAGGGTGGCGCTGGAAATCCAGGTTATGTCCTGCACCTTCTGCAGGGCATTCACCAAATTTTTGGGGGTCCAGTAAAAAAAAGGCAGTAAATGCTCCGATTTAATGCACTTAAACCGAAAATTTCGGTCACTGGACAAGTCGAGCGCCGTGAGGTCGAGTTCCACCAAAGAGGCGTTGGATGGCAGCACACAGCGCTTGCTGTTTTGCAATTGCCCAAGGTAACTCGAGTCGATGTTCATGTTTCCGCTGTGGTAATGCAAACCCGTTATGTAAGTGGGAAAATCAAAATGGGGTTGATTCGAACGGACGGTAATTTTATTGATCCCTTTTACGGTAGTGGCCCAAAGGGTGTCATTTTCTACATACACAGCGCTTACATCGTTGTCGCTTAGTCCGCTATGTGTATCAAAATGCGTTATGTTAAATTGCGGATCGATGCCGTAAACGCCCGAGTTGGTTGCCAGCCAGATTTTTCCCTGCGTGCCATTTTCCTGAAAAACCGATTGTATGCTCTGGATGGGGTGGGGTAAAGCGCTGTTGATTTGCTGCACGGAATGAATTTGTCCTCCTTGCACCGCCGCTTTCAACAGTCCGGTTTCGGGGGTAACTACCCAAATGGCGCCCGAGCCAGCCGTTTCAAGGGCTACAATCCGACTTTTCAGGATGGGAAACTGATTGGCGCGATTGCTTTTAAAATTGTCGAGATTGGAAGACAAACCATCGATTCCTCCTGCCCACACGTACCCATCCGAATCGCCACACATGGCGGTGAAGCGTCGTTTTTCCACCTCTCGGTATTGAAGCGTTTTGGTATCCACCCATCCCACACTTTTGGAGGCGCCAAGCCACAGTTTATCGCCTTGCAACAGGATAATTTTGGGGTTTCCATTTCCTTTTACGCGCTTTTCTACAGACCCTTTTTTGTAAACCAGGGCTTCGTCCATCGCAATCCAGACGGCTCCGCCAGGCGAAGCAATAATTTTGCGGACACGGTTGTACCCATCAAGCGAGCCGAATTCCGTTGTTTTGACCTTGTTTCCTTGAATTTCATACAGCCGTCCCTGCTCATCTCCGGCAAAAATTCCGGATTCCGAATCTCCTGCAAGTGCGGTAATGTTGTTGGAGCGCAGCCATTCCGGCGCTGAATACTGTACGGCA
>JAGWYI010000319.1 GCA_018969455.1 Bacteroidota bacterium
CTTCAGAATGGCCAATGATTCGGCCAAATAAGCAAATCCTTTGCGGGTTTCAGAAACTTTCATTGCCACAAACAAGAGGGCAAATGCGCCATCCTGCATCCCTAATTCAGATTTAAACCGATTTCTTTCCGCCAAATTTGAAGGTTTAAATACCTGAATATCAATCGGATTGGGAATATTTCGAACCACTGAATGACGCAACAAGCTGCTTTGCAATGCTACCTTTTGCAACCAGGCACTACACGTAACATATTGAATATCAGAGGGATATTTATCTGTCTTTTTTTTCCAGATTCTGTGCGACAAGTCGGAAGGGCTTTGCCAGCGCAGATAGGCACAATTGCCACATGATTCCTCAAAATGCATACAACCCCGGCTATAATGACAGCCCCCTGTAAATGTCCACATATCGTGGAGGGTCCAAACCAAAGGCTTACCCGTGCCGACAAGCGCCTGCAAACCCGACAATGACAGAAAACCCTGATTAATCCAGTGCAGGTGAATGATATCGGCCTGCTGAATCAGCGGGTGATTCGCAACATTGTGCCCAAAATTGGCCAAAGAAAAAGAAAATCGAACCGATTTGTCGTGTTCAAATGGTAAAAACAGCAGGCGCTCGGCATAAAATGGCCATTTTGATTTGAAATCTTCCGAGAAAAGGATGTCGGCCTGAATGCCTGATCTTTGCAATGCAAGTTGCAATCTGCGTGCAGCCACCCCGGCGCCGCCGTGTTTGTATGTATTCAGCAATACCACTCTCATAACTTGCGCTGGTGCAACAGGGTGTAATTGTGGCAACCTTTTTCTTTTCTAACAAGAATGTAGCCAAATTCCATCAAATCGGTAAGCGCTTTCCGGATTCTTCGCATGTAATGCCGATCAAAATGATGTGCAGCCGACTCATCAAATTCAATACAAAGGACGTCGATGGAAACTTGGTCGGAAATAATAGATTCAATTACTTGATATTCAGCACCTTCAATATCCATTTTTAACAAATCTATGTGTTCATGCCCAAGGCGTTTCATGACGGTTATCAGGCGTTCGACCGGAACTTCGATGTATTGTTCGGTTTGTTGTAAATTAACGATAGAATGGGATACAAACGATTCATTTCCAGGTGCATAAAAGCGCAAAGTGGTATCGGCATTCCAAATCCCAATTGGATGCAAGCGCATTTTTTCGGCCAAATGGGCAGGGTAGGGGGGATACACGCCTTCCAGACAGGTGGCACATTGGCTCTGTTTTCCCAAACGCAAATCGGCCTGCACATTCGTTACATGGGCTATGGCCCGCGGCGTTGGGTCAAAAATGTGCACCATACAATCAGAGCGATTGGCCAGGGCAAGGTCGAAGGAGATGTCTTCCCCCGCCCCAATAAGGTAACATACTGCATCGGCTGAAAACGGAATATTTGGAACAATCCAACCGCCATACTTAGAACCCAGGCGCTCAACCGGCAGCTCCACATGGATTGGCAAGCCCAAGGCGGGTTCTGTCCATTTATAAAAACGCGACTCCAAACTGCGCAGGATACTTTTCATGAAAATTTGTCGTTATTTTGGGCCAAAATTCCATATTTTTTCGAACATTTCTGTCATGCCTTCCCAAGTTCCTGTATTGTTTTTGGTTTTTAACCGCCCCGACCATACCCGCCAAAGCCTCGCGCGCATCCGCCAGGCAAAACCTCCCGTTTTGTATGTGCACTGCGACGGTCCGCGTGCCGATCGTAAAGGCGAATTGGAAAAAGTGGCTAAGGTTCAAGAAATTATAGCAGAAATGGTGGATTGGGATTGCCGTTTACACACCTTTTATCGAAAGGAAAACAAAGGATTACGCAATGGGGTATTTGAGGCCATCAGCTGGTTTTTTGAGCACGAGCCCATGGGCATCATTCTGGAAGATGATTGTTTGCCCGACCCAAGTTTCTTTCCTTTTTGTGCTGAATTGCTTGAATATTACAAAGATGACCCCGAAATCATGCACATTGGCGGTTCCAATTTAGCAGAAGACTTCACCCAATCTTATCCGGCCAGTTATATTTTTTCCAAATTTTCATTTGTATGGGGCTGGGCTTCCTGGGCGCGCGCCTGGGAACGCATGTCGTTTGAGTTTTCGGGATTGCCGGATTTTCCGACACCCGATTTACGGGCAGTATATATGAAACAAAAGTTTGAAGTAACGCAGCAAGGCCGCAACAACTCCTGGGCTTATGCCTGGTTTTACACCATTTTGAACTTTAATGGATGGTGCATTGTTTCAAAAACAAACCTGATCCAAAATACGGGGGTAGGGGACCGGAATGCAACAAACACTCGGGGAACGAATCAGGACGCAAAACGACCGGCCGGAAACATGAAATTTCCGTTGATACATCCTGAACAGAAAGCACTTGTTCCTTCATTTGAAAAAAAATTCTTTTATACGTCTCAAAAAAAACGGCGCCGGCTTTTACTTTGGTACTTATTAACTAAAATCGGTTTGCGTTAAATAATATCCATGAATTACATCATATATGATCTGGAGGCAACTTGCTGGGAACATCCTCCCCCTGGTTATGTGCAGGAAACCATCGAAATTGGCGCATTCCGGGTAAATCAATTCGGGGAAGTGCGCGGCAAATACAATCGCTTTATCAAACCCGTGGTACACCCCATTCTGTCGCCTTTTTGTCGAAACCTGACCACCATCACCCAGGAAGATGTAAACCGGGCCAAAACATTTCCGGAAGTCATTGAAGAATTTCAACATTGGGCATACATGGATGAAAGCGAGTATGTGTTGTGTTCCTGGGGAAGTTTTGATCGAAAAATGTTTGCCAGCGACTGTCGTTTGCACCGAATCGATTCCGCGTGGACGGAAAAGCACGTCAATTTGAAGGAGCAATACCGGATACACAAGCGCATGAAAAAGGGTGTGGGTTTGCGCAAGGCCGTTGAAATGGAAAACATAGAATTTTCAGGGATACACCACAGGGGCATATCCGATGCAGAAAATTTGACCAAACTTTTTCTTAAGTACCTCGGCTACTGGAGTTTATAATCAGGAAGCGTAGGGAGAATCGTATCCGAGAATGCTCAACATCGAATCGGCATCTTGTTCCTGAAATACTTCCCAATCTACAAAATCGCCATGGTAATCGCGGTTGATCAATACATGTCGGGGTGAAGGAATCAGGCAGTGTTTCAAGCCTCCGTAGCCACTAAGCGCCTCTTGATAAGCGCCGGTATGAAAAAATCCGAGGTAGAGCGGACCTTCTTTGCTTTCATCGTAGCTGGGTAAATACACCTGGTTGTTGTGTGCTTCCGAGTTGTAGTAATCGGCATTGTCGCAGCTGATTCCGCCTATATTAACACGTTGATATTCATTGCTCCAATGGTTAATTGGCAGCAAAATAAAACGTTCTTTGATGCCCCAGGAGTCGGGTAGGGTATTGATCAAAGAATTGTCGAGCATATACCATTCTTCCGAATCGTTTTGCATCTTTTTACCAATAACGGAAAAAATGGTAGCCCCGCTTTCACCCACGGTGAATTTGCCGAATTCGGAGTAAATATCGGGTTCAGGAACCCCTTCATCGTCACATGCTTCCTTGATCATGCGAACGATTTCGTTTACCATATAGGGGTAATCAAATTCAAAGCCCAGGGAATTTCGGATTGGCATACCTCCGCCGATGTTAAGTGCGGTTAGGGTAGGGCACATCTTACGAAGTTGGCAATAGGTACGAATTCCTTTTTTTAGTTCGCTCCAGTAATAAATGCTGTCTTTGATACCGGTATCTACAAAGAAATGCAGCATTTTTACTTCAAATTTGGGGTTATTCTGCAGTTTTTCTTGGTAGAAGTTGAGGATTTGGCTCTGACGAATACCAAGGCGGGAAGTATAAAACTCAAAATTAGGCTCTTCTTCGGTGGCCATGCGCAAGCCAATGTTCATTTTAGGCTGGCGCAGCAAGGATTCGTACATGGCCAACTCTTCGGCATTATCGAGAACAGGAATGGTTTTTTGGAAGCCCATGTTGATGAGCGCCATAATCCGTTCCACGTAGGGTCGGGGTTTGTACCCATTGTGTATGATGGTAATAGCCTTGTTTAGTTTGCCCAGTTTTTGCAGGCGCAACACCAGATCCACATCAAATGCCGAGGAGGTTTCGAGCCAGGTTCCGCTTTCGAGTACTTCATTGAGTACAAAAGCGAAGTGAGAGCTTTTGGTGCAGTAACAATAGTAATACTTGGCGTTGTAATTGTACCGTTGAATGGCATCGCGGAATAATTTACGCGCCATTTGAATTTTTTCACCGATTTTGGGCAAATAGGTCAATTTCAATGGCGTTCCGTATTTTTGAACGAGATCATAAATATCGATCTCGTTGAAAAGCAGCCGATTGTCTTTCAAACTGAAGCCATCTTGGGGAAAATCAAATGTCTGGGTTACCAGATCGTAGTAAGTATTTTTCATTATAAGCCAGGCCCTCTAATTCCTGCACGTGTAGGTGAATGATAAGGCGCCGCAAATTTAAGGATTAGTTGAATGCCAGAGGCAAGTTGTTTTTTAGTTTGGCGTGCTGGAATGCAATTTTTTGAAGACAAGTGTGGCTGGAAGGCGAATCGAGCGGTTTAGGGATAATTCTCCGACCTCTATTTAACATAATATAAATTATGGAAAATAAACTAAGGAGTTACCCGACCAGATCTTGCAGCGTTTTTTTCTCCAATACGCCAAGTACCGCATCCCGGGCCTCCACAAACAACTGACTCATTCGACAAGTAGCCTCATCACAGGAATTGCATTTTTCATGGAAATACAAACTTACACATGGCAACATGGCAATCGGACCGTCTACGATCCGAATCACGCTGGCCACACTCGTGTGGCTGGGATTATCACGCAGATAATAGCCGCCGCCTCGGCCTTTTTTGCTTTCCAACAACCGGGCATTCCTGAGTTCCAACAAAATATTTTCCAGAAATTTGATCGGAATCTGCTTCTTTTCTGCAATCTCGCTAATTAAAACGGGGCCTTCTGTGTACCGTCCCGCCAAATAGCCCAAAGCCTTAATGGCATATTGTGCTTTCTTCGACAACATATGGATCTTCCTTTTTATTTCTTTTTTAATTGTTGATTGGCGCCATGTATCAACTCATCCCAGGTATCAAACTCGCGCTTGAATGTAAGACCTATGCCATACCTGCCCCGCAACTGACCAATGGTAATATCAGGTTCGGTACGCTGATATATTTTCAAGCGCCAATTTCTATTTTCGGTCAGTTGAATTTCCAGCACCACATCCTCTCCTAAAAAACCATTGGTTGTGGTGGTTCCCTGACTGCCCACCCC
>JAGWYI010000320.1 GCA_018969455.1 Bacteroidota bacterium
TTTTAGCATAAACGTCAACTAATTACACCACCCACGTCGGAGAGGTCCCCTGGTTTGGTTGATGGTTAAAGAGTATCATGAATAAAAGAATTACAAATACGTTTTACCTTAAACATCAACCAATTACACCACCCACGTCGGAGAGGTCCCCCTGCCCAAAGGCCGCTTTCAAATCTGCCCGCTGCAAAAGGATGGCATTCCGCTCTGTACTGTCCAATGCCTTCCTTGATGCACGCCAACCTACCCACATATCCCGATAAAACATGTAAAACCAACCCAAAAAAGGCAAACTAAGGGTCAAACCCATCCAGAAAGGATGACATGTAAGTATACCAACCAAAAACAAAAGCCCATAGTATATCACGCCAGTAAAAAAACCAATGCCCATCCAAATGCTGCTCTTGAACTCGCGTTTTTTTACCAACCTGTCGGTCCCCCACCGGGCCAAACCGATAATCGGCCAGGAACTAATGAAACCAATTATAAAAGGAATGAAACCCAATAAAAACCAGATTAAATGCAGCCAGCCCCCCCTGTGCGGAGTCATCAATCCAAGATCCTGTAACCCATTCTGTTCCAATGAGGAAAAATAAGCCTCTGTTTTAATTCGCAACTCCATCTTGCGCTCCTTGTCAAGTCTGTTGACAAAATCACAAACTGCTTTTTCCCCTTCAAATCTATTTGTATTATAATGTATAATGGGAAGTGCCATATCAGGCTGATCACTCCGATGCATTTCTAGCAGCTGCTCAACCCATGCATCATCCTGTGGATCATCAATGTGATAACACAATTTTTTCAGTGCAGCTTCTACTGTGCGTGTCAATAGCAACACACCACGTGCCGGATTTTCAACATAATCATTCCAAAAGTCACGCACATAAATGGGACTTCCGATGTTTAAAAAAGCAGTATCACGCGGCCTATCTCCCCAATAATAACAACATCCTGCAGGAATGACCTGCAAGTCGGGTTGTTGATTCCGAGCATAGGCAGCAAATGCAATGTGGGCAAATCCTTTTTTAGGAGCCCTGACACGTTTGTCTAAATGATGTTCGCCCTCAATAAATATCCCAACAACCCGATTTTCAGCCAGTTTTCCAACGCAATACGCAATTACTGGATCATTGCGATCCCGATCGGTAAACCCATCTCGCGTGCGGTACACGGGAAACATATTGATACTTTCCAATAATTTGCGATAAAATGGCTTGGCAAAAATGTCGCCTCTTGTCATGTTGTATAAAGGCGGATCAATTGACAAACACAACAATACAGGATCTACAAAGGCCGAAGGATGATTGCCTGCCAATATCACCGGCGCGTCCGAAGGTACGCCTTTCACGTTGTTCTTGTAAATCTTCCGGAAAAATCCGAGCAACATTAAAGGGGTTATTTGGGATAAATACCGATAGGCAATCCCGGTGCTTTGATGTCTTAAACTGAATTTCATGACTCACTTTGTTCTTCAAGCGCGAAAAAAGAAAGAATTTTGCAGATTGTGAAATATTTGATCGTAATAGGAGGCGCAACCGCCACTGGCAAAACTGCCACTGCCATCAAACTGGCCCGACATTTCAATACCGAAATTATTTCGGCCGACAGCCGACAGTTCTACCGGGAAATGTCAATCGGAACTGCCAAACCCAATGCCCTGGAACTTTCCATGGTAAAACATCATTTCATTGATTCTATTTCAATTACTCAACCTTACAGTGTGGGTGACTTTGAACGCGATGCGCTGAATTGCCTGGATATCCTGTATCAAAAGCAAAATGTGGCCATCGTTACCGGTGGATCGGGCCTTTTTTTACGGGTTTTATGCGAAGGTATGGACCAATTCCCGGAAGTACCCCAGGAAATACGCCTTCAGGTAGATGCTTTGTGGCAGGAAAAAGGCTTATCCTGGCTACAAGCTGAGGTGGAAAAACTTGATCCTGAATACTTTAAAGTGGTAGACCAGAACAATCCCGCCCGACTCCGCCGTGCCCTTGAGGTTTGTTTGGCTGGAAACCTGCCTTACAGCCTATACCGCCGAAACGCCCGCGTTGAACGCTCTTTTACTCCCATTTACATTTTGCTGGAACTCCCCCGTATGCATTTGTATGCACGCATAGACGCACGCGTACAAGAAATGATCGCAGCAGGCCTGGAAAATGAAGTCCGTCAACTTATTCCTTACCGACATCTAAATGCCTTAAAAACAGTAGGTTATGAAGAGTTTTTTGATTTTTTTGACGGAAATATAAGCCGGGAAATAGCCATCGAAAAAATCCAGCAACACTCCCGAAATTATGCCAAAAGACAAGCTACCTGGTTCCGAAAACATGGAAACTGGCAGATCTTTTCACCCGATCAATATGCCGAAATTCTAAAATGGGTGGAAAAAGAAATGATTGGCTGATTTTTTGTGAAAGCCGTTTGTAAAAATACCTTCCCCCAATTTCTATTTTGTACCTGGTCAAACGCTTGACCTTCAAAGTATACTTTACGCCGCCAGATTTTGTGCATAACGATCTTTAGAAATCAGTATAAATCAGCGAAATCCATCCTTATTTATCCACAAAATCCGACGAATCCTGGTATAATAACCAAACCGGTACAGGACAGGTTTAAAGGGATCTTTAAATGATGCCACAACTTCACTCCGTTTTGCTTTTTGTCAACAACACCCACATACTACTGTCTAATCCCTGCATTTTTTGAAATCCCGTTAAATTGGCAAGTGCACGTAAACCCAATACCAATATCCAACTGAAAACAACGCCAGCTAAAACATCCCGCAAAAAATGTTGCGCCAAAAAAATACGGGAACATCCCACCCAAACAATCATGAACGCACAAAAAAATCCCCAAACCGGTTTTCGCAATGGCAACATCATCGCCAACAATGTATATAAGGTGCAGGCTGCCATGGTATGACCCGAAGGAAAACTGGTAAATCCGGATGCCAATGGAACATGAGGTACGACCACCAACTGATCCAACAAACCATTTTCCCGAAACCAGGTTAGCGGCCGCTGCACCCGAATGATGTCTTTTAACCAATAGGCATACGGAAGAATCATTAAGCTTGCAGTAGTAAGCATTATTGTGTGCCTAAAACGCCAAAACAAGGAAATCAGGATGGCAATGATGTAGGGAACCGACTCCCCCATAAAGGTGCCCAGGCGAAAAAACGCATTGAATGGCGCTGTACGCCAGGAATTGAGCACCAGTATTTCCTGCCCATAAGGTAGGTATAAGGCGGCCAGTAAACCTGCCGAAAACAAAACGGCCATTGGGATTATGAAACCCTTTATTTGCCAGAAATTTGGGTAGCTATACCGCTCCATGAACTATTTTATCCGGTTATGTGCTTTTTATTCCGCTTTCCTATTCCCATAATCAATGCACTCAATTTGATCAGGGCAATCTGGAACCGGTCAATTTGAAGCATTTGAGAGTCATTCTGTGCCCGCCTTGTCAGGATAACAGCCACGGGTGTTAAAATAAAACAAGGAACCAAGGCCGCCCAAAACGGAGTTAAAACAAACAATTCCGCAAATTTTCTACACAGTATGGTTAGCATAATAAATGTTACAAAAAATATGATCGAAACCAGCACCGGATATCCAAACCCGCCCTTGCGAATGATGGCGCCCATAGGTGCACCAATAAATACAAAAACAAAACAAACCAGTGCAAAACTGTACTTGGAGTATAATTCATAGGCCGTTTTTACCGACTCCATTTGCCTGTTTCTGATCAAGGTACTGTGGTTGATGAGAATATTTTTAAAAAAACTGGAACGCGCTCGAGCCTCACGCTGAATGGCCGGACGAACACCCTCCGGAAATGTTTCAAGCAAAGAACCATAACTTGTAAGAGGCTTGTCAATCACCTGCCGGTAGGATTTGTTCTCACTTACAAACAATCCTTGTTTATTCTGGGTATCATGCAATGCCGCTTCCGCCTTCCGCTTTACCTCCTCACTCTTAAAATTCTTCTCTTTCAATTTTGTTGCCCCTGGCGCTGCTTTGGGAGGAATGGATTGCACCGGCTTTATCAATTCTTTACGCACATTTGCCATCATATCAAATGCAATACTTTTCCGATTCTCAACAACCAATTTATTGAGTGAATCCACGTTGAAGCGCAATTGCTTCATACTCAGCATCGATCGCTGCGATTTGAAACGGTCATCATCTGTGCGGGTCATTTCAAACTCCTTCATGTCCCACACTTTCGACCAAGACTGAAAATTGGTTCGAACAAATGGATATCGCTGGCGCTGAATGCTGTGGTTGCTCCCGGGTTCCTGATACTGGGTCCCCCGAAAAAGATTCATAACAAAAAAACGATTGTCATCGGTGGTATACATCTGACCACTGTCAGCTAATATCTGATTGAAACTCAAACGGCCGATATTGGTCTGATCTTCAATTAAAATATCAGAAATGGTTTCACCATCACTTTTTTTGTCGCCAATCCGAATCACAAACTGGCGAAAATCTTCATTAAACACCCCTTTTTCGAGGGTCAAGGCAGGTTTTTGTTTCCGAATATCGTATAAACGCGACTTGAATTTCAAATTTGAAATCGGAATTAAAAAATCGGCGCATACATAAGAAAACACGGCAATACCAAACGAACTGACAATCAATACACGCATGATGCGAATAAGCGAAACGCCCGCCGATTTCATGCTCGACAATTCGTAACGTTCCGCCAGATTGCCCATTACCATGACCGATGAAATGATTACCGCAATGGGCAACGCCATGGGAAATGTGGAAATACTTAAATACGAAATCAACTCCACCAAAACCAACAAACTTACCCCCTTACCAGCTATTTCGTCGATGTACAACCACAAAAACTGCATGATCAACACAAAAAGAGCAATCCCAAACGACACCGCGAATGGACCCACAAAACTTTTTAGCAGAAGTTGATCTATCTTTTTCAAATTGCGTTTGCTTTACAAAACTTGTGCACGAAACGCTTTTAAGGCCGATATCGTTGCTTCGGGATCCTTGGCGCCAAAAACACTGCTGCCCGCTACCAGCACATCCGCACCCGCCTGAAGCAATACTTCTGCATTGTGCAAACCCACGCCTCCATCAATTTCAATCAAGGCGCCTGAGTTTACTTCCTCTATCATGGCACGCAATCGACGTGTCTTATCAAGTGTGCGATAAATGAATTTCTGACCTCCAAACCCCGGATTTACCGACATAAGGCACACCAAATCAACATCTTCTATCAAATCCTGTAAAATTTCTACCGGGGTATGCGGATTGAGCGCAACACCAGCCTTGGCGCCACATTCTTTTATCTGATATACTGTCC
>JAGWYI010000321.1 GCA_018969455.1 Bacteroidota bacterium
ATTGGCGGCTTCATCAAGCATCCACACCTTGTTTTTTATCAGTTTTTATTGGGCATAGCGGTACTTGTATCCGGCGACATTCTGCTGGGCACACGCGCCATGTTGTTCCGCAGCGGCAAAGCACAAGTGGGGAAGTTCGATTATGTATACAGCATTTTACTGGGCATTTTTGGCCTCTGGATGTTGGGCATGGCCGTTTGGCATCTTCAACAAGGTTCCAACATCGCTTTCCCCATCCTTTTTGGCATATTTGGGTATGGTGCAGGTAAAAATGCATATCGGAACCTGAATTTGTTTCGTCAGGATACTCCGGTAAGCAAACAACGTTGGTTTGAGTTGCACATCACCAGCATGATTGGTGCGTTTATGGCCTCTACCACCGCATTTGCGGTGAATGTAGCACATGTCTTGCCCTGGTACATCCAGTGGTTTGGCCCTACGCTCAGTCTGTTGCCTTTGATGTTTTACTTCTTGCGGAAGGTGCGACGTTCAAAAACGACGCTCGTAGAATCGTAAAAGACTTTTATACCAGGATTCGCCGGATTTTGTGGATAAATCAGGATGGATTTCGCTGATTTCTAATGATTTATAAAGATCGCAGTGCCCAAAACCTGGCGTCGTGAAGGATAAATAAAAATGGGGTTTCAATTTGTACCTTACAAATTGAAACCCCGATTACACCAGAATTCGCCGGATTTTGTGGATATTTCAGGATGGATTACGATGATTTATAATGATTAATAAAGATCGTTATGCACAAAATCTCGCGGTGTAAAGTATAAATTGGCAAACAAGAACTTACTTCAACTTCAACTTGGTTGCAATACTGACTTTCTTATTGGCCTGTTCCTCACTAAAAGGTTTGAGTTCAAGGGTATAAGTAGATTCTTCATCCGTCAAAGCAGCCAATTCGTTGCTGTTTTTCTTGATTTTCTGTTCTTTAAAGTGGTATATTTGTTTGTAACTCATGTCGGCGAGGAAGGTTTTAACCATATCCATGTTGGCATCCTCCGACTCACCGCTGTTTTCGGAAAGGGCTTTTTTCATCTGGGCGCCAATATCGCCATCGGCGGTGCGCTCGAAGTTTTTGCCGTCAAACTTGAATATCTCCTCCGTTTTGCTTTCAAATTTGTCTTTATTGATGATTTTTAAGGCCCTGTTGAGCGCGTTGACATCGGCAAAGTCGAATGTGTAACCAAATTTTAAATTGGTGGTATCATTCAATTCCTTCACGTTGCTGATGCCTTGAACCCCTTTGATGGTTGCACCAACGGAACTCAACTGATTTCCCATTTGGGACATGGAGTTGTCTTCTCCTGAAGCTGCGCTCAAACTGTCTCCACCCATTCCCTTCATCATTTCCATCATGCTTTTCATTTCGCTCATATCGAGCGTCATGGAATAGGTACCACTGCCGTTTTTGTTCAAATTAATTTCTTCAATGATGTGCAGGCAACTGCTCAGCGTAAGGGCTGCAAGAGCGAGCAAAAGGAAAATCGGTTTTTTAAATTGTTTCATGAACTGTTGTTGTAATGTGAAAGTGTGTGCACGGAATGGAATATGAGTTCGGCGCACAATTGTTTGATTTTTGGTATTTTATTCCACGGTTAGTTTGGTTTCGGCCCGAACTTTTTCACCCATTGTGAATTCCAGCGTATAAACGCCTTTTAGCAAATAATATTTACCATTATCTGCTTTTTTGTGCTTGAAATCCTTTCGTTCAGTTTGAATCATTTTCTCGTAGGCGCCCAACTGATTTTCGGCAATACTCAGGTCAAAGGTAAAGGTATTCAAGCCTTTTTTGCAAGTCAGGGTACCGCCGTTGAGGGGGAGGCCCGTATTTGATTTTAAAGTCCATTGCACCTTTCCAGATGCATTGGCAAAATAGGAAACAAGCGCAAACACCGAATCTGGAGAAGACCATCTTTCCCGATTTCCCCATGTCCTACTGAATGGCACCTTTTGGGGTTGAAATAGGGTTAAAATAGGCATCGTATCGCTTAAATGCAGTTGTTGTAAGCCTGAAACATCCATTTTGTAAAGTGAACGACCATGCGTACCGATCACCAGCGTACCCGTTTGTGCCTGTACCGCCAGGTCGTGCACGGGTGTGTGCGGGAACCCGTTTCCAATAGGGTAAAAATGCACACCACGGTCTATGGATACATACAAACCATGATCGGTACCTGCATACAACAAATTTTCATTCAGCGGATCTTCTTTGAATACATTTACAGGTTCTGCAGGCATTTGAAGCCCAAGTCTTGTCCAGTTTTGACCATAATCGTCAGACACATATAAGTATGCATTAAAATCGTCCCATCGATAACCATTAAGACTGACATAAACCCGGTTTTTCCGGTGTGCAGACGCCTGTACGCGCGATACCCAGAGATCGGAGGGGAGTTGTGCCGACAAGTTGTTCCAGTTTTCACCGCCATCTTTGCTTCCAAATACCAATCCGTCATCAGAACCGGTGTAAAGGAGGCCAAATTTGAGAGGGCTTTCGTGCACGGTGGTAAGGGTGCCATAGGGTACATTTCCGGGTTTACCGCCCTTCGTCAGGTCGGGGGAGAGCGCCTCCCAATGGTTTCCCTGGTCGAACGAGCGGTATAATCGGTTGGCGCCCAGATATAATACATCCGGGTTGTGTACGCTGAGCCAAATTGGGGTTTGCCAATTGAATCGAAGCGGGCGTTCGCCCAAAACATGGCTGGGTCCTATCTGTGTGGCTTTTCCGCTTTTTTTATCAATTCGAAAATAGTTCCCAAATTGATATCCGGCAAAAACCGTTTGGTTGTCTCTTGGATCCACTGCCACCTGCATGCCATCGCCTCCCAACAAAAACTGATAGGGATATCGACCTTCCTGATGCCAGCCATCGGAGGGGGTATAATTGGATGGGCCTGCCCAAACTCCATTATCCTGTGCACCACCATAAACTTGAAAAGGATCGGCCTGGTCAACGGCAACAGCATAAAACTGACCAACCGCCGGATTGTTGCACTTTATCCAGGATTTGCCGTTGTCCCAACTGATGTTAACTCCACCATCGTTGCCATTGACAAGATGCCCGGGGCGATCTGGATTTACCCAAAGGGCATGATGATCCGCATGCACATTGTCGCCACTGATGTTTTCCCAGGTTTTGCCTCCATCGCGGCTGTGAATAAGCAGGAATCCGAGCAGGTACAATTCCTCGGGATGATTGGGCATACAACGAATGTTAGAAAAATAATATCCGTAGGAAAAATAAATCCCTTTTAGCGGTTCTGCATGCGTTTTTACCCAACTTACACCACCGTCTTCGCTTTTATACACTTCAGCGCCAGCATAATCCGTATTGAAAAGATTGTTGTTGGCATCTTCGAGGTAATCGACCAACGCGCTTGGCTTAATCTCCTCTTTTTCAATCAAATTTTTGATTTTATTTACATTATATATTTCAGGAAAATTATTTTGTTTCAAATAGTCTTCAATTTGCGCATTGGGTAGTTTTAAAAAATCGGTTTTGGAAATGCTGCGCAGGCGATCTTTATTCAAAGCGCCTTCCAACCGGGGTTTGGATGGATTGGGTGTCTGATTGTCGATAGAAGCGTATAAAACCGTTTTACCGGCGCTGATTCCGGCACACAAACCAATGCGACCGGCAAATTCGCCATTTGGGAAACCACTGGTTTTGCTGCTGAGGAGACTCCAGCTTTCTCCCGCATCGGTACTTTTCCAAATGGCAGAACCAGGGCCTGCTCCCTTAAAATTCCAGGCACTACGGGTGCGTTGCCAGCTGGCAGCATATAATACCTGGGGCAATTGAGGATCGCTGATCAGGTCGATGGCGCCGCTCATCTCGTCTACGAAAAGGGTTTTTTGCCAACTTTTGCCACCGTCTACACTTTTATAAACACCGCGCTCGGCATTGGGCGAGTACAAGTGCCCCAGCACAGCCACCCAAAGCACATCCGGATTCTCGGGGTCGAGCAAAATGCGACTGATGTGATGGCTTTCGGGCAAACCCATATGTTGCCAGCTTTTGCCACCGTCTACACTTTTGTAAATACCGGTGCCTGCATAAGAAGAACGGCTGCTGTTGCACTCGCCTGTACCCACCCACAGGATATTGTGTTTCCAGTTAACGGCAATGTCGCCGATGGTCATCGCGGCTTGATCATCAAAAATTGGGATAAAACGGGTACCATTGCTTTCTGTAAGCCATAAACCACCCGAAGCATAGGCCACGTAAAACCGACTGGCATCAGCCGGATCAACCTCCACATCCGTTACCCGGCAAGAAAAAATAGAGGGCCCGATGCTGTGGGCCTCCAAAGCGGAAACGGGTGAGTTTTCGAGTAAATCCTTCCGGGTTTTATAAGCATCCAGACGCTTTTCTGCAGGTGTGGGGGCTATTTGCCCCATGCAAATGGAAACAGCCAGCAGCTCGCATAAAATAAACAGAATGATTGGTTTCATACAATAGTTCTTTTTAGCACAGTTAAAGTTGGATGAGGGGCAAGCCCTCCAAAATAAGGTCCCGAATGTTGTCATACACCTTGGGTTGCGTGTCGAGCCAGCTTTGAGGCGACACCCAGGCAATATCCTCAATGTCTTCCTCGGTTTGAGGAATCAATTCAGTTTGGGAGGTGCGCATATGATACCACCAGGTTTTCTTCAGAATATCTTGATCTTTTTGGATATACGTATGATAACTTTGACAAATAAATTGTCCCAGTACAAGTTCCCGAACGCCCGTTTCTTCCTCCACTTCGCGCAAGGCCGCAATTTCGGGCGTTTCTCCCGGATCAATTTTACCTTTGGGCATGTCCCAGAACCCCCGTCGATAAAAAACAAGCATTTCATTCCGATCATTGGTAACAAAGCCCCCGGCAGCTTCCAAAACTTTAAAACAATTTTGAAATTCTTGCCAAAGCCCTTCCACATCAGGAGCGTGAATAACAACTGCATCGGCTTTTGATTTGTTCAGCAAATCAAAATAGTTCCAAATCATCTTTTTTTTGCCATTAAATGGCGCAACAAAGGTGTTTTTTCCGGGTTTATAACCCAAAGATTCGGCTCCCTCTGGAGAAGTTATAAAAAGGGGTGAACCGTTGATATAGATTTTATACTTTTGCCAATTCATGGAGCAAATTTTTCGGCAATAATACGCCGATCCCGTCAGAAAGGCTTAATTTTCTCCCTTGAGTTCAACCAAACGCTTTCATGCATTACGCCTCCGAAGTCGCCCGGCACTTGCTTGCCATTAAAGCCGTAAAATTAAGCCCCAAAGAGCCCTTTACCTGGGCATCCGGGATGCTTTCACCTATTTATTG
>JAGWYI010000322.1 GCA_018969455.1 Bacteroidota bacterium
CGCACCGCAATAAATCCTTCCGAATAGGCATGCATCTCGTGGTATTGCGGCGAAATCAATTCCTTGCCCTCCCGATTGAGCAAACCGTATTTTTTTCCTGCTTTTACCTGAATAAAACCACCCTGAACCGGGCCAATCTCTTCGTATTTCAGGGCCGAAACCAGTACACCACGGCCATCCACCAGGCCCCAAAGCCCATCTTTGGCATTCTTAACAGCCGCCAAACCCGCCGCGTTGAAAGGACTGATTTCGGCATATAAACCCGGACTTAACACCCAAACGCCCGCTGTGTCGATCAAACCATACCCATTTTCCAGTTTGACCACCGCCCGGCCCTGAACAAAATCAGATGCGCCCTGATACACAGGCGCTATGGCCAATTGCCCGCTTTTATTGTAATATCCCCAGCGCTTGTCGATCCGCACCCGGCAGCGGCCATTGCTGAAATCGCCCAGGCCGGGCGCCACAAAACGACCCGCACTGCGCGTGGCCGAAATGCCGCTTGAAAATACTTCTACCCCGTTTTTGTCGATAAATGTCCAAATACCGGAAGAAATGACCGCTGCCAGGCCTTCCGAAAAGCCGCGCACCGTATCATATCGACAGGGTATAAGCAATTGGCCGCTGGTATCGATGAATCCCCATTTCCCCTGCGCGCGCACCGCATACCGATCTTCCGCAAATCCGGCATATTTGGTATACACCGGCGGGCAAATTTGAATGCCGCTTTTTTTGAAATAAAAGATTTTGGTGTTGTATACACCGATTTTGTACTGACCGCCCATTTGAACGATGCTTTTGTATTGCGTCGGCAAAATGGGCATTAAATTTTTATCGATCATGCCGTACAGGCCATTACGCAAAATCGTCGCGGTGCTGTCGAAGCGAAAAGCGCCCGCATAATCGAGGGTATCGGGCATCACCATGTTTCCGCGTTCATCGATGTAGCCCCAATGTGGAATGTCGGCGCCCAAGGTATCGATGTACAAACTGCGCACATATTCCGCTTCGGAATATTGCGCCTCCACCGGTTCCCGCAAAAAGTAACTGTGCAAAAACTGGGTACGAAACCCGACACCGGTTTTTTCAATGCCTTCCGAGCGTTTTAATTCGCCACCGATGCATACGGGGGCAAACCCGGCATAAAACGGACCTATATAACTGAAAATCAAAGGCTTGCCGTCCTTTCCCATTACTTTGTTCCCGCGCGCATCCATCAGTCCCATTTTTCCTTCCAGGTTGATGTAGGCCGCATAGGGATGGCGCTGGTCGAAATCGGATACCCGAATACCCATAAATTCGTAATCTGTGATGAAACGCTGGGTATTCAGGTCAAACAAGGCCATTTTACACAAGCGAAACCCGTATTGGGCTACCGCCTCCGTAAAGGAACTGCGCAAAGGGGCATCCTTGGTGTATACAGCCGCCACCGCACGCATCTGAACCCTTGCAACATCCACATAATCAATGGATTTATCAATGTAATCGGCGGCGCCTTTGCGCCGTACCATTTCCCACCATTTGCTGATGTAATTGCGGCGAAACAAAAAACTGGAATCGGCATTGAAAATGACGTTGGGATATTCCGGCGCATAGAACCGCGACAAGGCGGCATTGGCATTGTCTTCCTGGATAATCTCTGCCTCCCGATAAGGCCTGGGCGGCCGTTTCCCAATGGAAATGGTCCGAATCTGGGCTGCCATGGCTTCCACAATTTCCAGAGAATCTTGTTCGTTTCGCACAAATTTGGCCCAACGCCCGTCGGAAGTAAGCGCGCGCACCGTATCGGGCTCCAGGTCGATTTGCATAAACATCGCCGGCAACACCTCATTGCCGCGTTTGTTGATCAATCCCAGACTGTTGGCCCGCACTACCTGCGCCCAACCTTTGTTGAAATAATCCAGCAATTGAAATTTGGGATCTACCAGCATGCGGCCTTTTTGAGCATTAAAAAGCCCCCAGGCATTCAATTTTTTTACCCGATACAAACCCTCCTCCCCCGAAAATGAAATCGAATCGTATCGCGCAGATATGGCTTCGGCGCCGCTGGAATCGATCAGCCCAAATTGACCGTCCCTTACATACAAAAAATAGGAATCGTCCAAGGGCAAATACTGGGTCGCCCCGATCCCCATACGCTTGATGGATTTTTTGGGTATGTCATACAGGGCCGGATAAATGCTTTCATCATCCGATTCGAGGGCCGCAAAATGCCGGTTGAGGTAAATAACGGATTTCCATACCCCACTCATCAAGGGCTGAAAATCGGCGCCGAGGGCATACCAGCGGGTGTTCGGCTTTCGCACCACCATAAAATCGGGCCGATACACCTGAATATCCGAATATTCAAAGGGCAACAAAAGCCGGTTGTTTAAATCTATCAAGCCCCAGCCTTCATCGGAAGCGTTTTTCTTTACCCGAAAATAGTTGGGGCTCACCGTAGCCTGCAATGACCAATATTCCATCGGAATCACGGCGCGGCCCTGAAGGTCGACAACACCCCATTTTCCGGCAGATTTTACCAAAAAATGCCGGGGCGGGGCTGAAAAATCTTTGCTCAGACCGCAAACCTGCTCGAAAACACCCGGAAAGGCTGTTTCGCCTGAAACATGGATCACTTCAAACAGGGAATCCTTTTCAACGGCAAAATATTGTTGATGGATGGGTAAAATGCGCTTGTATGCACATGGCAATACCAACTTCAAGGCATCATTGATCAATCCCACCCTGTCTTTCAATTCAACCAGCCGAAACGGCGACTGCGGCGGATTTTCGTTTAAAATGCTCCAGGGAAGATTGACCTCACTAAAGGCTTCAAATTGCGGACTGATTTTTACCTGTCCTTTCCCATCCATGAATCCCCAAAGGTGGTTTTGCCGCACGGGATACAAATAAATTGGCTGTCCCGTTACCCGAATTGCCCCAAACAGCATCCATAAAACGAAAATCCGCTGCATACGCGCTTCCTTATTGTGCCGATGCAATGGCCTGATTCAAATCAGCCACCGATTTGAGCGGTTGATCAATGACGCGCATTTTAAATACAAAACGATTTTCAGCAGATGATTTCAGGTATTCCAGGTTGGCCTTGATGTCTTCCCATTCAAAGGTGGCTAACTTGTTGCCCGGAAGCACAGCAACCAGTTTGGTTCTTTGGGTTGAACTGATGCGCAAACCTTCCCAACGGTAAAACGGATACGTTACCACCGTGCGACCATCGCCCATAATTTCATACACCGTTACCATGGATTTGATGTTTACCGGCACCGCCGTTCCAAAATCAAAATCGGCCATCACATGAATGGGATTTTGCAAATTGTACAACACATCGCAATTGTGGATGCCAAAACCGGAAACCTGCAAACTGCGCACAAAAGCCATCTCCTGTTTGTTATACAAATCCTTGTCTTTGAACAGTTTAAGTCCCTGCTGGTACTCTTCCATCATTTTGGCATATTGCGCACGGGCACGCTCGAGGTCTTTGCCGCTCAAACTCGGCCGTACAGGCAAATTGTAATTGCCAGAGTCCTGACTGATCAAAGTCAAATTGTACACATTGGCCGTTGGAGACGGATGAATTTCGGCCGATTCCCAGTCGTGCCGGAAAATCCAGGGATGCTTAACGGGGTCTTTTTCGGGGTCTGTGCCGGCATATTGCCAGATGACGCCTTTCAGCTTGGCCAATTCGGGCAGTTTTTCGAGGTTTACATCAAAATTTAAAGCGGGTTGGGATGGATCGTAGGCTTGCGGCTCGGCAGGCGGCTGCGGGCGCAATTCTTCGGAGCCCGATTCGTTGTCAAACGCAACAAAATTGGGATTTGGTACAGCATTGCTCATTCCAATATTGTCCCAATTGCCTTTTTCAGGGTTAAAATACCAGAAAGCAAAGGCGCCGTCTACATCGGATGCCAGATTTACTTTCAAATTTTCACCGGGAGCGATGCGTACCGGCTTGCCTTCGCAATAGCCCAACAATTCAAACATTCCGGCCGTTTGCATCCAGTCTTCTTTTTGATGTTCGTCCAAAACGCGCATCGGAATCCCGGAAGCAATGATATCGGCCGCATTGTGGAACTCGCGGAACAACAATTGCACCGGTTTGGTTACGCGCTGGTTGTTTTCATCGATAAATATACCGGCCGGAACCTCTATGCTGCTGCCTGTGGCAAAACGCACGATACTGGGCGCATCGCTTGCCACCATTTTTTCTTCATAAGGTACATTCAGCTTCTCAAAAGGCGGCATAACGCTGCTGAGCGGATCTTTGGTTTCGTTGCGAACACTGTTGTCCTTGCCCGGATTGGCGCAAGAAATCAAACCCAAAAGGATAAGGGCAAAAAACAGGAGATTGGAGCACTTGTGCATGGGAAATTTGTTTAATTTAGGTAGACTGCCCCAAATTCCATAAAGAAAGGAAACAGGTCTGATTGGGTGAAAAAAAGCGGTTTTAAAACGACGCTACCAACCAGATGTACCCGAAAGCAAAATGGGTGTATCGTCTTGTATATTAGGTGCAAACAAGGTACAAAATGCTGCACGCCAAATATTGTTTTTCCATTATTCCAAAATCACCCATTTCACACTTGGCCGCGTAAGCGCAAAAAAACCGAAACCGCCCGAAACATTGGTGGGCAAATTGACTGGCTCCCCCGTTAATTGGGTCAGTAAATTCCCGCTGCGCTTGTAAGCAGCGAGGTATTCGTAATACGATTTGGATATATTGGATAATGAAACAGCCAGGGTATCGCCTGCATTTCCCGCAAAATCGGGCTGATAAGTAATTAACGCACCGTCGCCATTATTCTTATCTGAAAAAACATTAAATTGTATCTGATTGAAATTAAATACGCCGCCAATATTGCCCAAGCTGCTCGCCAGGGTGTTGATGTTGGTATACGTTGCCAGATAGTAATTTTCCGTTCCAGGCACATCGGTGAATTGAAACTGCAGGGTGTGCAGGGTGTCGCCCAGGCCGCTCAGGATTCTTTGCACCGGAAATGCGGTATCCAAGGGTACTTTGGGCAAAAATCGGGTTTGCGCCGATACCTTTTCCCCTGTTTTGGGGTCGTACAAGTCCAGGGTAAAATCAGTGGCCAACAATTGATCCAAATGCACCGAACCGTACAAACCAGGCGCCAACTGAAACAAGGTGTCCACCACCCCCAAATATTTGATGGTCGCCACCGCATGGTCGATCAATACCAGATCCACCACACTTTGGTCTTTGATGTCGATGCTGTCTTTGGTACCCAGCAAGGCCGAAAAGGTGCGGCTAAATACAAAAAGGGCCTCCTGCGGAGGAATGGCA
>JAGWYI010000323.1 GCA_018969455.1 Bacteroidota bacterium
ACCGCCTTATGGGCTTTAGAATCTGTTTAAAATACATGAAAACGAACCACATCATTTTTTTTCTCTTCCTGGCTATTGCAGGCTCCTGCCAAACCGGCAATCAAAACAAAAACTCAAATTCCATGGATTTTTCACCAATCCCAATTACCTACCCCTTCTCTCGAAAAGACAACACAGTTTCCGATCAATATTTTAACACCAAGGTGCAAGATCCCTACCGCTGGCTCGAAGACGACCAAAGTGCAGAAACCAAAGACTGGGTGAAAAAACAGAATTTGGTGACCTTCGGATACCTGAGCCAAATTCCTTTTCGGGTAAAGGTAAAAGAACGCCTGACAAAGATATTTAATTATGAAAAGTTCGGAAATCCGTTCAAAAAAGCGGGCAAATACTATTTTTTCAAAAATGACGGGCTCCAAAATCAAAGTGTGTTTTATGTGCAAGATCAGTTGGAAGGTGAATCGCGGGTGGTGTTAAACCCCAACACGTTCAGTGCCGATGGAACTGCGTCCTTGCAAGAGCTGGATATTTCAAAAGATGGCAAATACCTGGCTTATGCCGTTTCAAAAGGCGGTTCCGACTGGCGTTCCATCCAAATAATAAATTTGAGCACAGGAGAAAACCTGCCTGAAACACTGGAATGGGCCAAGTTCACCAACATTGCCTGGCATGGCGATGGATTTTACTACACCCGATACCCCGAGCCCAAAAAAGGCGACGAACTGAAAGGAAAAAATGAGTTGGGCGCCTTGTGGTTCCACAAGGTGGGTACACCACAATCTGAAGATGTGGAAATTTTCAAAGACGAAGCGCACCCCAACCGTTTCTTCGGTGCATCCACCACCGACGATGAACGCTTCCTTTGTTTGGTGTCCAGTGAATCTACCAGTGGTAATACATTGGCCTTCAAAGATTTAAGCAAGTCGAAATCTGAATTTGTTTCTATTTCCGACAATTTTGAATCCGATTATACAGTAATTGACAACCAGGACGGAAAATTGGTGGTGCGTACCAATTACAAGGCGCCCAATCAACGCCTGATCCGCATTGATACTGAACACCCGGAAGAACAAAACTGGGTTACACTTATTCCCGAAAACAACAACGATGTGCTCGAGGATGCTGTAATTTGTGGTGATAAACTGGTGTGCACCTATTTGCACAATGCTTCATCGGCCCTGCGGGTTTACAGTTTTGATGGCAAATTCATTCAGGAGTTGCCTCTGCCCGAAATCGGAACGGTGGCAGCCGTTCGCGGAGAAAAGGGGGAAAATCAGGCATTTTATGCATTTTCTTCATTCCTGCGACCCGGAGCCATTTACGCACTCGATATGCAAACTTTGAAAGCTAAAGTATTCAAGGCGCCCAAAATCGACTTTAACCCCGATGCCTACACCACCGAACAAGTATGGTATACCAGTAAAGATGGCGCCCGGGTGCCCATGTTCATTACTTGCCGTAAAGACAAGGTACTTCATGGGGAAAACCCGACTTTATTGTATGGATATGGCGGTTTCAATCAATCAGTTACACCTGCATTTTCTCCTAGTCGCGCTTTGTTGCTTGAAAACAATGGCATTTATGTGGTAGCCAACATCCGGGGCGGCGGAGAATTTGGTGAAAAATGGCATAAAGCGGGCACTTTATGCCAAAAACAAAACGTTTTCGACGATTTTATTGCCGCTGCTGAATATCTGATCAAAGAAAAATACACCAGTCCGGCCCGATTGGCCATTCAGGGCGGCTCTAATGGCGGTTTGCTTATAGGGGCCTGCATGACACAACGGCCAGACCTTTTCGGGGTTTGTTTTCCGCAGGTAGGCGTGCTCGATATGCTGCGGTACCACAAATTTACCATCGGGTATGCATGGGCGGTCGATTACGGCCGGAGCGACGATGAAACTGCCTTCCCTTGTTTGTACAAATATTCTCCGCTGCACAACGTTAAAAAGGTGGCATATCCGGCTACTCTGGTTACTACCGCCGATCACGACGACCGGGTGGTGCCTGCACATTCGTTCAAATTTGCTGCTACTTTGCAAGAAAACCAGCAAGGCCCCAACCCCGTTTTGATTCGAATTGAAACCAGTGCCGGGCATGGCGCCGGAAAACCCACTGCAAAAATCATCGACGAGGCGGGCGATATGCTGAGCTTTTTATTCTGGCAAATGAAGGTACAGCCGATCTATTAGCAAACCCTGCACCGAATATTGAACGCCGAAATTCGGCGTTCAATATTCATTTTCCCGCTGCAACGATGGCCCGCCGGATTTGTGCGGCATGCCGTTTCGTATGCCACTGGAAAAATAAAAAGGTTTGTTTCCAGTTAATTCTGCCTGCGCGAGGATGTTTAAAAACTGCTTTATCGGCCATTTTTTCCGGCAATTCCTCTAAAAAATCCAGCCAGTTTTTATGCGTTTTGGCCCATTCTGCTTTTAAATCATCCAGCCTGCTGAATTCCGGCAGGTTTTCTGTGTCAATCACTTTAGGCGCCTTGAATTTTATTGGCGCCCAAAGCATGATTCCCAACAATCCCACCCGAATCCGGCTGAATATACCGGCTTTCTTAAAATTGGATTCGAATTGCATTTTTTTCCTGCAATAAGCCAATACACCGGTCTCTGATTTCAACAGGTGCTGCACCGTTTGAGCAGCCGACCAGCTTCCGGGCGCAGGCTGTTTGTTGAGGGTTGCATCGTCATAATCCTGAAGCGTTTCCAACAAGGTTTGCACCTGTTTGATGTGCAAATGATACCGACCAATCAATGCTGTGTTCATGTCTTGTAAATGGTGTTTTTGCAATAAACAAAATTTTGCCCAATTTTGCGGCTTATGTACAAAGCCCGAATTCAATATTTGTGTTTTAACATCCTGTTGTGGGCAACCGTTTCAGGTTTTTCCCAGTCGACACGTATGGGTGACTGGCAGGAAATTCAGCTGACGGTTCAACCTAAAACAGGCGAAACCGCCGCCGCTTTGCTCAAACGGTACAATTTATATGACTTCCCGTGCAATATCAGTCGATTTTTTAAATTAAACAATTTAAAAGAAAATGAGCGCCTCAAACCGGGCGCCACGTACAAGTTACCGGTCAATATTGCCTCTTACAACGGCAAAAGCATCCGTTCTACCCTGGAAATCGACGATTGGCAAGTGGCCAAATCCATCGAAGTGTATAACCGGGAAGCCCTGGAATCGGGCCTGCGCGGCGATAATTTTATCGTCAGCAAAAAATTGTGGGTTCCATGGCATTTGGTGAACTGTGCGGATGAACCTGAAAAACCGGAAGCCAAGCCTCTCAAGACCCGCAAATCTGTCGGCGGCGAAATGTATATTCCCGAACCCACAGCAGGAAAAGGACAACGCATTTTCCCGATTTTTGGTAAAAAATACGAAAAAACACCGCTTTTAAGCAGAAAACTCAAAGGAAAAGTGTTTTACATCGTCAGCGGGCATGGCGGCCCCGATGTGGGCGCACAAGGCAAGCGCGCGGGGCATACCTTGTGCGAAGACGAATACGCCTACGATGTTTCCCTTCGGCTGTTGCGCCTCCTCATCAGCCATGGCGCCACGGCATTCATGATTGTCCGCGACCCCGATGATGGCATTCGGGATGAAGATTTTTTGCCCTGTGACAAAGACGAAACCGTGTGGGGTGAACAGGAAATTCCTTACGGGCAGCGCGACCGCTTGCAACAACGCTGCGACATCATCAACGCCATGACCGAACGGAATGCCAAAGCCGGATACGTGGAGCAAACCATGATCGAAATTCATGTAGACTCCCGCAACAAAGACCACAAAACCGATGTGTTTTTTTATTACCGGCCAAACAGTGACATCAGCGAGGCACTTGCTCGGAGGTTCCATAAAAAATTCGAAACAAAATACCAGACAAAACAAGGTCAGCGCGGTTTCACAGGCACAGTGTCTTCCCGAAACCTGTACATGCTGAAAGAAACCATTCCCCCCCGTGCGGTATACATCGAACTGGGAAACATCCGCAACGATTGGGATCAGCAGCGTCTTGTACTTCGAAACAACCGTCAGGCAATAGCCAACTGGTTGTTAGACAGTCTTTTAGAAGAGCCGTAAAAGCACCTTCTTATCCTTTTGGAATGACCTCGGTTTGTTCGCCAAAATAATGCGCAAATCGTGCCATGTCTTCAGCCAGATTTTTATTCTGCGTGGCATTGAGGTAGGTTTGGCTCAAACTGCGCAAGATTTGATACATAAAGCGATCCATCTCCATAACTTGCATCTCTTTTGTCCACAAATCAATCCGTAAAGTATCTCGATGCTCCCGATCGAATAATGCCAAAACCATGGCTTTGCAAGGGTCTGTAGCGCCGTTGTTGCGGTCGCTGGCCCCCCATTCCATTTCTGTTGGCACACCGGCTGCATCCAATCCGACCCGTATGGTAATTTCGCTTGTCTTGACAATTTCGTTTGATTCCATTTTAAAAAGAATTGTTTCAAAAAACCGGGCCAAAAGTACAGTAAAAAGATGGAAGCGCCTATTTTTGTTCCATGATCACCTTGCATTTCGGCATTGATTTCGACGGACCAGTTTCCCACCCCTTTCAAACCGGACACTGGTTTGCCGGTCCGCAAAAGTTGCTCAACTGGCTGGAACACCAGCTCGGATTGTATGGCTACCCCGAGCGCACCGATTATTTGCGCATTGAATTGTATCGACAATCGCTTGGCGCTGTATTGGAAACCCGGCGCCCTTTTTACCTTCAATCGTTTGAAACCGACCGTTTTGCAACTGCCGCTGTGCTTCTGGAATGGCGGGATGAACTGTTGCGGGCCGGCTGGGATTTTATTTCAGTTGCTGACACACCCACACGCCTGGCTGACCTGGCAGCAGCGGAACACCATTTTCAGAAAAAATACGAAGACCCACAGCATAAAATAAAAGCCCGGGGGTCCGCCGATCGCTTTCAACAAGTACGCTTGTTGGCTGAAAGCCGCCAACTGCCTTTGGAAAAAGCCGTTTTTTACGAACCGGAAGATCTGCAATCGCCTGACATACTGCATTTTATCCAAATTTTGCACAAACAGGGCGTCCCGGTCAGTTTCGCTCCATTAAAAGCGCAGGCGCCCGGGCACACCGCTTTGGGATTTTTCCAGCGCAGGCTTGCCAGCGAAGCCCTGGAACTTGAACCTCCACCAGGCGACGCATCCCTGCTGATCCTGCGCGCCCGTAGAGACAGCGATCTGGCACAAACACTGGCCCAGATACGGACCCTGAACCCCGATTTTCAACCCCTCATCCTGGCTCCAGAAATGGATCTCTCGCT
>JAGWYI010000324.1 GCA_018969455.1 Bacteroidota bacterium
CTTAGGTTGTTGCCATCTTTTAAACGCATGGTGCAATTGTAGGTGCTGCCCGAGCGCGGGTCATAAATAGTGCCTTTTTCCCAGGTGTATTTACCGTCGAATTGAAACCCATTCAGGATAACCGTTCCGATTAAATCCCGGCTGCGCAAGGCTGGATTTGGGTTTTTGATGTCTTTTGGATCACTACCAGTGCCCCAGGTGATTTTGCCGGAATAGGTGTTGCCTTGTTTGTAAATCAAGACGCGACTGTCCTTGTTGGGGCCCAGCCATTCGCCCAGGATATCGTCGGGTTTGTTTTGGCTAAAAACACTTGTGCTTCCAATCAGCAGGAAGAACAAGAGGAAACCATGGGGTTTGAAAACGGAAAATGGTACCATAATTGAAAATCGGTTTTGTTGTTTGAACAACATTTTAAATTTGAACAATGTTCATTTTTGGGACAAAAAAAATCACAGGGTTTCCATAATTTGCAAAAAAGCCGCATAGCCTTCCGCCACGATGGAATCGGGATTTTCGAGGTGTACGCCTTTGCTGCGGTGGCTGTTGTGCAAACTGCACATGCCGTGTACCAGGCTCCAAATCATAAAACTCAGGGGTTCCAGTTGGTGGTTTTGAAAATGCCCGGCATTGATGCAATCCTGAACGGTTGTTTTTAGCGCCGAAAATGTGGATGTTCCTTCGTTCCAATCGGAATTTTTTACATCTTCCAAATATTCCATAGGCGCCTTTAGCGTAAACATCAAATCGTACATGTCGGGGTTTTGCAGGGCAAAGTGGATGTAAATCCGGCCCATGGCACGCAACCTTTCCATCGGATCGCTTACCGCAAACAATACTTTAAATTGATTCCCCAATTCCGTAAATCCCTCCGAATGCAAGGCATGCAGGATATCTGTTTTGTCTTTAAAATACACATACACCGTCCCGACGCTGTAGTCAATGGCATCCGCAATGTTCCGAATGGTGGTTTGCGCTATGCCCTTTTCAACAAACAATTTTTTAGCCGACTCCAGTATGAGGCGGCGTAAGGCTTCTTTATCCCGTATTTTTCGATCGCTTATGCTCATCGCTGCAAAGATAAGGATTGTTGTGAACAATGTTCAAAAAAATGATTCATTAAAAAATCGGCGAAAGCCAAAGCTCCCGCCGATTACAATCACATCCTAATGAACCCTCTATTCAATTAGTTCGATGCTGGCTTGGTAGCCAGGTATTTTTCCAGCACTTCGGGCATTTTTTCAAATGCAGCGCTCAATCCTTTGCTGTTTTTGGTCGGAATAAAGGAAATTTCCGTGCCGCGGGTGGCCAGAAAACCCATGGGTTCGATCCCGATTCCTGCGCCAGCGCCACTGCCGCCCCCGTGCGCTTTCTTGTCGTCCTCTCCTTCGCCGCCTCCATAGCCAAATCCCAAACCAACGCGAATAACAGGCACACAGGTGAATTCTCCCAAGGTAAATTCCTTGCCAATTACGGTTTCGGTACGCGCCTCCGACTGCAAAAATTCAGTCACCCGGGTGAGCACTTCATCAAATTGTGTAGTCATGGCCTCTGAATTTAAAAATGAAGAATAAGTGTAATCCGCACCAAATCAATCGGGAAAGTCGGGTTCGGACTTGCAGGATCACGGTTTGGCGCCCTTCAAAATTGAATCGGATGTTTGGGTAAAAAACCGATATCGGGTATAGCAGGCCGTTCAACAGGCAGGAATCGGTGTCCCAATTGAAGTAAAAACGCTGGCATCGCACGGCTCGAAATGCGATGCGCGTTATTTCCTTCCATTGTTTCAGCGATGCCAACCGGAGTTTGCTTTTTTTGCGTTTCGGCCCTGGCCGATTGTTTTTCGTTTTTGCTGAAAACAGCTGAAAAGGTCGTTCCCAAACCAGGCCAAACAGTTGAAATCGGAAAATCCATACCGTGTCTTTTTCAAGCAATTGTACAGATCCGATGCCCTGCCAGCGAAACCGGTATAAACCCTGGTCGCTGTTCAAATCAAGGGTGATTGGCGCGAAAAACAACCACAAAAAACCCAAAAGCAAGATGCCTGCGATCCAGATCATCTGATTCAATTGTGCCGCAATATAGGGGCCTGAACAGATTGCAAAAAAGGACTTCCCTCAATGCCCGGGTTGACTTTAGGCAAAGCTCTCCGGATTTTTTCGGCCGGGATCGAGGCGAAAAGGGATTTTTAAGAGGCGAATAATGGCCTGGCGCCAAATGCAGCGTATGCTGCCAATCAGAACGATAATAAAACCTTGCCGCGGGTTAATTCCTCGAAGCTCAAACTTGGATTTTTCAGTACTATGCCATTTAAGGTGGTTTGTGCGGCCCCTTTATGGGCAATTTGCAGAATTTTACCGGCACCCAAATGCACCACCGCGCTTTTTACCTGGGCTTCTCCCGGCACAAAATTGCCATCAAAGGGATTGACCGGGTAAAAACCCAGGGTTGTAAAAATATACCAGGCGCTCATTTGACCGCAATCGTCGTTGCCTATCATGCCTTGCGGGGTATCGTCGTAGAATTCGGTACAAATGCGTTTCAACAGAGCGCGGCCTTTTTCGGGATGATCGGTAAAAGCGTACAAGTAGGCGATGTGGTGGCTGGGTTCGTTGCCATGGGCATATTGCCCGATCATGGCTTCCTGGCCGAGGTGTTTGTTTGGATTTAAGGCTTTTATGCTAAAAAAACGGTCCAATTGGTCGGTAAATCCCGTTTTGCCACCCAGCAGTTGCATCATGCCGGGCACATCATGCAGGGCGGGCGTCCAGAAATATTGCCAGGCATTGGCTTCGGTATAATCACCCGGATTGTTCATGGGCGAGGTGGCCTGCAAGGGGTCGAACGGGGTGCGCCACTGGCCTTTGCTGTCTTTGCCGCGCATTTGCCGGGTGCTGGAATCGTACAAATTTTTATAATAGGATGCGCGCTTTTGAAAGGCTGCGGCAAGGTCTTTTTGCCCCATTTCTACAGCCATTTGGGCAATTGCGGCATCATCTACCCCATGTTCGAGGGTACGGGAAACGGCTTCGTTGTCCAAACTGTCGAACGGGTAATAGCCATATCGGTTGAGCAGGGTCCAATTGCTGTTGATGTGGTTTTGGGTGCTGGATTTGACCATTTCCCGGAGCGCGCGTTTGGCATCAAACCCCTTGAATCCTTTTCGGAAGGCATCGGCGATCACAGGTATGGCGTGGTTTCCAATCATGCAGTAATTGTCCTGGCCCCAGGCAGTCCAAATAGGCAAAAAACCGGCGGCATCTGCATGCGCCACCATGCTGCGTACAAAGCCGTCTACTTTTTCGGGTGCAATCAGGGTGTAGAGGGGGTGGGTGCTTCGGTGGGTATCCCAAAGCGAGAGGGTGGAATAATATTCCCCGTTTTCCGCCAGGTGAATTTGGTCATCGGCGCCCCGGTATTGGCCATCCACATCGGCTATGTTGGAAGGCTGTATGAAAAGACGGTATAAGCAAGTATAAAAGATGGTCTTTTGTTTTTTATCGGCGCTTATTTCAATGCGGCCTAAATAGGTGTTCCAAACCTGTTTGGCATGCGCCACGGTGGCTTCGAAATTCCAGCCTGGCAATTCGGCTTCCAGGTTTTTTTTAGCGCCTTCTACGCTCACGGAAGACAAAGCGACTTTTACCTGTAGAATTTTATCGGGCAAATCAAATTCAAAGGTAAAACGCGGTGCATTCTGTTTGGGTTTGCGCGGCAGTTGGGCATGCGCAACAAAGGCGTGGTCGAACCGCAGGGTAAAAAAATATTTGCGATTCACCCAGTTTTTGGTGTGGCAATAGCCGGAAATGGTGCTGTTATTTTCAATGCTTACCGCACTTTCCAATACCAGTGAATCGGTGAAAAACCGAAGGCCATGCTGCAGGTCAACCAGCAGGCGGGCATTTCGAGTTGGATAGGAATAACGGTGTAAAGCGACCCGTTCCGTGGCGGTGAGCGCCACTTTTACCCCGTTGCGCAAGCTTACGCCATAATAGCCTGGCCGGGCAGATTCACTGGATTTTTCATAGATTTCGTCGAAATTGTCCTGTTTATCGGTGGTAAATGGTTGCAACAACACATCTCCGAATTCGTTGATGCCTGTTCCGTTGGCCCGCGTTTGCGAAAACCCCATAATGCTGCTGTCCTGATATTGATAGCCGCTGGAATAATCCCAGCCCTGATCCCGGTTGTCGGGCCCGGGTTGCACCATGCCAAAGGGCATGCAAGGACCTGGAAAGGTGTGTCCGGTGCCATCGGCGCCAATAAAGGGATTGACAAACCGGGTATAATCGGGTGCCGGGGCAAGGTTGTTTTTCGAAAAATTTAAACCTAAAAAGCACAAAAAGACAGGAAGAATAAATCCGGTATAACACATGATCTATTGTTTTAATAAAAACATCAAGGGTACATCTACCCGTTTATTCCAGGCTGATTCAAGGTGCGCTTCGCCGGGAAAATAGCGGGTAACCCAGCTTTTGGCGCCATACCCGCGGGCCCGCATGATGGCATCTACCTTCTTTTGGATGCCGGGATACAGGGCGTCGAGGGTTTGGTCGCCGCAATCAAAATAAATGCGGTGATTTTTAGGATTGGGCAAGTAGATGCGCAGGTAATGCAGCATGACATCGGGGAAAGGATTGTTTTCCAGGGTAAAAATGCCCGGCCAGTGGGTACTCATGCAGGCCGCTCCACCAAAAATATTCGGATATTCACATATCGCATAAATGGAAATGAGCCCGCCCATGCTGCTTCCGGCGATAAAGGTGTTTTTAGCATCGGGCAGGGTAGGGTAGGTTTTATCGATGAAGGGCTTGAGTTCGTAAACGATAAATTTCAGGTAGAGGTCGGAGGCGATGGGCTGGGCGTTGAACACAGAATTTCCATTGGGCCGAACCGATTGAAACAAGCGTTCCTGTTGGGCCTCGGTGAGTGATTCGAAAGGTTTTTGAGGGATGTAATCGGCATGTCGACCGATGCCGCTGTTGCAGATGCCCACCACAATGACATCCCGTATCTGTTGCGATTCGTGCAATTGATGCAGCACCTGATCCAGTTCCCAGCTGCTGTGGTTCCAGGTTGCCCGCGCATCGAACAGCATTTGCCCATCGTGCATATACAAAACCGGATAGCGTTTAGAGGGGTCGTAATGTTCTGGTAGCCACACATCTACATTACGGGGGATGATGTACGCCGATGAGAAATCGTTGTGGTGAACGATTTTTCCGAATTCTGCTTCTTGCATGGGTGGTTTCCCGACCAAAAATTCGAGGGCCCCGGGCAG
>JAGWYI010000325.1 GCA_018969455.1 Bacteroidota bacterium
CTTTAATACCAAAAATGGATGTACTGCCCAGGTAAGTACGATTGTTCCGATCGCGACCGGCGTACCAATAATCATTTTGCAGGCGCCTGCTGTGCTAAATTGTGCGCTAGATAGTTTAAAATTGACCAGCAATGGCTCCTCACTGGGACCGGAATATATATATGCCTGGACGAGTTCACCGGGTGGAAACATCCGGTCTGGCGCCAATGAGCCGGAGCCCTTGGTTGATGAGCCAGCTTGGTATACTTTGGTCATTACCAATAATTTAAATGGCTGTTTTGCACAAGACAGTATTTTGGTATTGAAAGATACACTGGCGCCGCCGGCAAATGCCGGACCGAACCAAACGCTCACCTGTTTTAACCCGGTGCTGTCTTTAACAGCCAACCAGGGCGTCGGCGTTGGGTTGAATTATCAGTGGAGTACCATTGGAGGGGTTTTGCCGAGCCAGTCAACAGGTCAGACCCTCCCGGTGGACACAGCAGGTCAGTATATTGTAAAAGTAAGCAATCCGATCAATGCCTGTTTTGCTTTTGACACGGTTTTGGTGGTTTCGAATCAAAAGGCCCCCGTTTTTACCATCAGTCCTCCAGGCATACTCAATTGCAGTAATACGGATGTTACCCTCAATTCAACCCCGCCGCTACCCAGTGTCGCTATCAACTGGACTACACCGAACAGCAACATTGTTTCAGGCAGCAATACCAACCATCCCACAATTAATGCCCCTGGAATCATTATTGTAAATTATATTGATTTTGGAACGGGTTGTGCTGCAAAGGATACTGTTTTGGTATCTTCCGATTACAATCAACCAGTTGCCGCTGTACCAGATACGCTAAAATTAACCTGCCAATATCCGGTATTGCAGATTGCCGGTTTTACCAACATCGCCGATCCCCTATTTAATTGGTCTACACCCAATGGTCACCTGCTTACAGGCTCTGATTTGCAAGTGGTTTCGGTAGACAAAGGCGGAATCTATTATTTTACTGTGACTGATAGTTCCAGTATGTGTACGGCGACCGATTCGGTGTATGTACTGGATCAGAGTCAAAAGCCCCAGGTTTTTGCCGGGTTTGATGCCATTCTAACGTGCAGCTTCCCAACGATTACTTTGCATGGTATGACTGGCTTAAATGGTGTACCGACTTACCATTGGAGTACAGTGGGAAGCGGCCATTTTATCGGAAATACCGATCAAAGTTCCGTATTGGTCGATGCGCCGGGTGTGTATGTATTTTCCGTTTTAGATACGGTTAGTCAATGTTCCAATTCCGATACGGTTCAGGTTTTCCTTGATACTTTACACCCTGTTGCCCTAATTAGCAATACACAGTTGATCACCTGTGTGAATAAACAAATTAACCTCTTTGCCATCGGCAACAATCCACCCGGTGTAAGCTACCAATGGTCTGCTTCCAACGGTGGAAATATATCAATAGGCCCAAACACCAGTTCTCCTTTAGTCGATGCGCCAGGTACCTATCAGCTGCTGGTTACCAACCCTGCCAATGGCTGTACGGCAACGGCTTCAGTAAATGTGCAGGAAACGCTCAATCCACCTCAGGTTGGCATTGATGCTGCGCCTCCAATTACCTGTACCAATTCAACGGTCATATTAAACGGCACACCTGCCAGTGGTAATTATACCTATTCGTGGCAAACCATGGATGGAAACATCAGTTCGGGTGGAAATACAAAGTCTGCAACAGTTTCAAAACCAGGAACTTATCAATTGGTAGTGACAAATGCACAAACAGGTTGCAAGGATTCAGCCCAGGTACAGGTAGCCATTGATACCGTTGCCCCCGTTTTCAACTTTGTTCCTGCTGCTACACTTACCTGTTCCACCCCCAAAGTAAACTTAACCGCCCAGGTTATTAGTCCAACTGGAGGCGCTTTTTCTGCTTTTTGGAAATCGATCAACGGTCAGTTGAGCGCACCACCCAATCAGTTAAGCAGCAGTGCAGTAAAACCTGGTCTGTACTCTCTGAGCATTCGCAGCACCCTCAATGGTTGCCAAACGACCGATACCTTATTGGTTGATCAAAATATTATTCCACCTGTGGCAAATGCAGGCACAGCCATCCTTTTGAATTGCACCTTTACATCTGCCGATTTGAATGCATCCAATTCAACTGGCCAGGGTGTGCTTTCTTATATATGGAGCACCCTCAATGGCAAAATATTGAGTAACGCTGCCTCTGCTACCCCCATCATCGTGTCGCCGGGCACCTACGTGGTGCAGGTGACCGATGGACTTAATGGATGCACCGATACCGCACAGATTCAGGTAAATGCAGATACAACTCGTCCAGTAGTAAACATCATGCCTGCCTTGCCCATCACCTGTGTGCGCGATACTGCCAATCTATCGGGCTTGGGTTCAGACCAGGGGGCCAATTTTATTCCCTCCTGGACAGATGTTCAAGGCAATGTATTGCCCAATCAAACGGGCCTGAAAGCAACGGTTTCTGATACAGGCTTGTATATGTTAACCATTGTAAATCAGACCAATGGATGTGCTACATCTGACACTATGTCGGTTTTACTCGATCAAATGCCGCCCGATGCGAATGCTGGCCCGCCGCAGTTGTTGTACTGTACCCAAAAACAAGTTGCACTCAACGGCAGTAGCAACACAGGACCAAATATGCAGTTTCAATGGAGTACCGTCAACGGGCATTTCGTTTCCGGTGAAGATACCGGAATTCCGATTGTTGATTCGGCGGGAACCTATGTTGTCACGGTAACCAATCCGGCTAATGGTTGCACCAAGGTGTCGAATACCACGGTCACTACCGTTGATTTACCCAATTTCACCTTAAATGTGGTTCAACCCAGTTGCGCAGATCCCCGCGCTTTTATCACCTTTGAAACCGTGTCGGGTGGGGTAGGGCCCTATACCTACGCTATTGATGGCGGTGTGGTATTTAAAACCAGCAAATTCTTTGATGAAATAGAGCCTACCACCTACTATCCTGTGGTAAGGGACCAGTTTGGTTGCACCTCTTTTCAAACTGTAGTCATCGAAGAGCCAAAATTCCCATCGGTAAAACTCGAAGAATTTACCCTGATTGAAATCGGAACCGGATACACCATCCTCCCTGTGGTTTCTCCTGGAATTGATTCGATTGAATCGGTTCAGTGGACCAATTCTGCTACGCTTTCCTGTTCCAATTGTTTGAACCCAATAGCCAGTCCGCTTGAAACAACGCCTTATGTTCTGACCATCACCGATATTTTTGGATGTACCGCCTCCGACCGTATCCAAATACGGGTCAATCCGAGCAGGTTTACATACAGCCCCAACATTATTACGCCCAATGGCGACAATGAAAACGATTATTTTACGCTATACGGGCGCAATGTGGATGAAATTGAATTGTTGCAAATATTCAATCGCTGGGGCGGAATGGTATTCGAAAACACCAATTTCCCCTTTAATGTGCCTCAAGAAGGCTGGGATGGCCGGGTAAAAGGAGAGCCTCCTGTGCCTGGTGTGTATGTTTGGACCGCCCGGATTCGTTACAGCGATGGTGTAATAAAATGGTTAAAAGGCGATGTGACAGTTTATCGCTAGATCGACTCCGGGTCGTCAATGGCCCCGGTTTCCTGCAATACGGTACTCATCATTTCGAATTGTTGTGCCATCAATCGTTTGGTCTCAAATAATTCGTAGCGGTAATCAAAGGTGTAAAATTGATTTTCAAAGTGGTTGTCGCGCGTGGGAAGCAGGCCCAGAAACATGCCGTACCAGCGAATTCGTCCCCGGCCGCTCAATTCCCGGTAGGGCAAATCCAGATATTCCGACTTGGGCATAAACCGAAAAATTGCCTTCATGCTGCGGATGATGTCTATGGCGATGGCGCGTTCTTCCCGACGGTTTTCCCGGGCGAACTCGCTTATTTCGCGCAGGTACAATGCATTCAAATCATTGTATCGGGCTCCGGCAATGCGCGTTCTTGCCTCAAACTTGCTAAAACGTTTGCGGTCAATGTCGAATAAAATATCGAGCACAGCCACAGGATCAAATGGATATGTTTCATCTTCGTAAGCATATCTGCAAGCATTTCCGCGTATGTCTACATCAATCCAAATGAATTTGTTTTCAAGCGTAATTTCTTGATAAACAAAATCAAGGAACAGTAAATTTGGATACAAGCGATAGGCTGATAAACACTCGAGCAGCAATCGAACTGCGAGTTGGCGTTGGGTTTCATCACCGCGGGTTATTTGATTCCAGTTTTTCAGAATCCGATTATGGAACAAATGTTTGGAGATCGGCTCACGCAAACTTTCCTCGGTTTGATTTCGGGAAAGCCCCAAAATTGATTTGAGTTTTTCCCGTGCATCATATCCGTAAGCAAGGGCATCCGGGTGTGTACTTAATTCGTAGGGGCTAAAATACAACCAGTTCAATTGCCCCCCGCAAATTTCCGTTATGATTCGGTCAAGGAAACCCTGTTCCGACTCGGGATAAACATGATAAGCAGTTTGCCAGCGTTGCAGACAGGTAATTAGCATTTTTCGGGCATCTACAACGTGCATTACGCGAAAATCGGTGTAAGAAAGTCCTTGTTTTACCTGCTCAAACATCTTTTCCGTGTCATCTATATATTGCAGATAAACGGTTTTTTTGATATTCGGTTCCACACACATCCAGGCTGCCGAACCTGCATGATCCCGAACAATTTTTTCCAGAATGGCCAATGCGTCGAACTGATACGGCCGACAATCGGGGTGTGGAACAAAATGGCCTTTTGTGTCAAAATCAAACCAGCGCAGTTCGGGAAACAAGGCGTCCGGATCCGGGTCTATGACCAGTTCTGGGAGTAAATATTCAAGCGCCAGTCGCAGAAAAGACTGTGATCGGGCATGTTCATCCCGCTCGCCAAACATTTGATGCCCCAATAAACATGCTTGAATGAACCGAATAACCGAGGCATGCAAATCGGTAAATTGCTGGTGGTTTTTCCGCTCCGCTTCCATTTGGGCAGCGAGCATTTGGCGTTTGGCCAACAAGGAAAAATACAGGTTTTCACGCAATAAACGACGTTGTTGGGTTTGCTTTGCTGCGTTCCCTGCGTCTACATCTTCAATCAATTGGATGATTTCGTGGATTTGACTTTCCAAATCAAAACGCTCCGGGCTAAGCAACCGAATCTCGTCGTTGGCGAATACTACCAGACTGATCCAATTGAATTTTCCGCCGCCACACAGCTCATTCACCAGCACACGTAAG
>JAGWYI010000326.1 GCA_018969455.1 Bacteroidota bacterium
AATGAATACGGCCAAGTTGGAAGGTCGAGCAGAGGGTCGGGCAGAAGGTCGGGCAGAGGGTCGGGCAGAAGGGATTGAGCAAGTGGCGATTCAAATGCTTAAGGATGGCTTACCGATAGAAACGATTTCCAAATATTCCGGCCTTAGTGTAACACGTATTCAAGAATTTCAGATGCGTGAAGGTTTGAATTAATGCAAATTTTGTACAAAGCTGGTTCTTTGAATTTAATGCGTCCTCAGGAACTGTTTTAAAAGCTCCGGCAAGATGATTCACGTTTCATCGGGAGCCCAAGTAAGCTATAGGCCATCCAGATCTTTGCGCTTCCATTTTGGCGGCAAGCTTATTATTCAGCATCGGGAGCCAAAGTAAGCTCCAGGCCATCCAGATCCCTAGTATTGATTTTGATCTGACAACCCAGTCGACTGTTGGGTTGCACAAAAAAAGCTTGATCTAACATGTTCATTTCATCGTCGCTCGGCGCTGGCAGTTCATGTGCGCTCCGCACATACACATGGCAGGATGCGCACAAGGCCATACCCCCGCAGGTGCCTTTTACCGGCAAATCGTAACTTTTACACAACTCCATGACATTCAAGCCCATATCTATCGGGGCTTCCAGGATGTGTTCTGTGTTTTCACGGTCCCGCACATGGACTGTAATGATGGCATTTTCTGGCATAATGACAAGATTCAGGCCGGCGCCGGCATGCCTTCGATGCCGGTTACGGTAGTGTATTTGAAAGACAGTTTTTTATCGGGATATATGTGTCTGAAAGCAGACTGGCAGGCCAGTGTGGCTTCATGAAAACCACACAAAATAAGTTTCAACTTACCTGGATAGGTATTGATGTCTCCGATGGCAAAAATACCCGGCACATTGCTGCTGTAATCAAAGGTATTGACCACCACCGCCCCATCGCTCAGATCAAGGCCCCATTCACCGATAGGTCCCAACTTGGGTGTCAGGCCAAACAAGGGAATAAATTCATCCACTTTTAAATCAAGTACGCCATCCGTATCGTGCTGTATCTGAACAGATTCTAAATGTTTTTCGCCTTGAAGTCCAATTACTTGCGCATTGGTAATCAGTCTTACCCGACCTTCTTTTGCCAATTCCATGACCTTGTCCACTGAATCCAGCGCGCCACGGAATTCAGTGCGGCGGTGTACCAGTGTGAGTTCCGCTGCTTTTTCGGCCAGATAAATGGTCCAGTCGAGCGCCGAGTCACCGCCTCCGGCAATGAGGATGCGTTTTCCGGCATACATTTCCGGGTCGCGCACGAAATAGGCGACCCCGCAGTCTTCATATTGTTCAATATTGCTGATGGGCGGCTTGCGTGGTTCGAAACTGCCTAAACCGCCTGCAATAAACACCACGTGTGCCAAATGGCGCGTGCCGCGTGATCCGGTCACCAAAAACCGTCCGTCTTCCTGCTTTTCAAGCGTTTCTGCACGCTCTCCCAAGGTAAAACCCGGACCGAATGGTTCAATTTGCTTCAACAGGTTTTGCACCAGATCGCCCGCCAGTACACTGGGATAGCCCGGAATGTCGTAAATGGGTTTTTTCGGATAAATTTCTGTCAATTGACCACCCGCCTGGGGCAAGGCATCCATCAAATGACAACGCAATTTGAGCAGACCGGCTTCAAAAACGGCAAACAAACCCACCGGACCAGCGCCGATAATCAGAATATCGGTCTCAATTGAATGCTGCATATCAAGAACTTATTTTCCTTTAAACTCCGCCTTCCTTTTTTCCAGAAACGCCGTTGCACCTTCCTGAAAATCATCGGTACTGCAACAGGCGCCGAATGAATCTACCTCAAATACAAAACCATCCACATTTTCAGCAAAATACGCATTTACGCTTGCAATCACATGCTGGATGGCTATTGGCGCTTTGCTTGCAATTTTTTCAATCAAGGCCCGTGCTTTTTCAATTTCGGCGCCCGAAGGTACGACGTAATTCACCAGGCCCAGATGATGTGCGTCATTTGCATCTATGATATCGGCAGTCATGAGCAACTCCATGGCTTTGGTTTTTCCGATGTATTGCACCAAACGTTGCGTACCACCATAGCCCGGAATCAGGCCCAGATTTACTTCCGGCTGGCCGAATTTGGCTTTTTCTCCCGCAACCCGCAAATGGCAAGCCATTGCCAATTCACAACCGCCGCCGAGGGCAAAACCGTTTACGGCAGCAACAACCGGCTTTGGAAAACGTTCAATGAGAAAGAAAACATCCTGTCCGCGCTGTGCCAGATCTTTACCTGCACTGGCCGATAGGCCTCGAAATTCCGTAATATCCGCTCCGGCCACAAATGCCTTTTCTCCGGCGCCAGTGACGATAACACCAATGAGGCCCTCAAGGTTGTATGCATCCTGGCTGAAAAATTGATGCAACTCATTTATAGTTTGCGCATTGAGGGCATTGAGGGCTTTTTCCCGATTGATGGTAAGTAAAGCAATGCCTTGTTCAAAGGATACCAGCAGATTCTGATAGTTCATGATGCTTAAAATGGTTAAAAAGTTGTCAGGTTGATTTCATTGGATTTCCAGTTCACTGCCTTTTCCAGGCCATAACCGGTGAGTCGGTTGTGGTAGTAGTATAGCAATCGGAAATTGGCCGAAACGATTTCGTCATTTTTATTGAATATCAGGGGTTTCTCCCGATGAAGCACCCCCAGTCGTTTCATACCATCACGGATTGCTTCATCGGGGTGCAAGCGGATCTCGGGCGCCAATTTTAATTTGCCCGCTTCTTCCAATTCAAACAACTTTTGTTGCATTTGCTCAATTACATCCTCAACTGCTGCAAATGGAAACACATAGTCATCGGTAGGAAGTCGCAAGATTCCAAATAAATCCAGTTTTGGGTTTTCATGAACCAACATTTGAAAAACAGCAAATGCAATCAAATGACTGCTTAACACAACATGATCTACCCGATACCGTTCGGCAATTCGATCAGCCAGCAACTTGGTGTATTCTTCTTCACGTTGCCGGTCTTCATTGATGGCGCCATTCAAGGTAAAATAGGATGAAATGTCCAATTTGTTGCCAAATCGATCGTAACTGTGTCCTTCCGGGTCTACAAAATTGCCTAATACATCCATTGGTGTACCCAGGCTCAGGGTTATGTCGTTGGTGGTGGATAAAAACCGCCAAATAAACCGCAACCAACTACGGATGCTCTTGCCTTCGTCTTTAAGTCGAATATAATGCTCTTTCCCGGTGTTGCGCAGGTGTTGTTCAATCAAAAATGGACCTTCCAATACATTGTGATAACCAATGATCATTGGAATAATAAACACCTTTTTAGGAGATCCTTGCTGACAAAGGGCGCGTTGGGCTTCAACAGTCGTTCCCAGCAATCCACGCTTAATGTCTGATTCAATTTCTCCAGATCGGGAACGTGTTCCTCCCGGAAAAAAGAGGCTGTTTACACCGCGTTGTATGCTAAGGTTGCTCATGGTTTTGAGGGTTTCCAAATAAACGGTGTTTTTTTTCCGCCGGTCTACCCGATAGGCCCCCAAACGATTCATGTAATAGGCCGCCGGACCAAAATTGTACAAATTGAGTCCTGCGCCATAGGAAAAAGAGGGCAACCCCATAATTTGATCCATAGCGTACCCTACCAGAATGGAATCGAGGTTGCTCGAATGCGTGGGCACCACCACCACCGTACCATGCTGGAACAAGGCGCGTACCGTATCAACATCGCCGACAATGTTGAGGCGTTCGTACAATTGGCGGCGTCCACGCCACAAACTGCTGATGCTTTTGTCGACCGCAGCATTAAAAAGCCGGTTGAACAAAACCGTAAGAAAACGCTGGGCAAACTTGAAGGTTGATACCTTGAATGTTCCAACAATTTCCTCTGAATAGCGGTGAATGATTTTTTGTAAAATTTCCTCAGCTGCCTCTTGCGCTGCAGGATCGTTTCGATCGAGGGTTTTTTTGATCAGTTTCTTGCTGATCTTGTTCCAAAATGCCTTGTCATTGGGAGGATCGACCTTCCAGGGGTCCTCTTTAATGCGGATTCTCTCCTGATAGATGGTCTTTACGATTAAGTCGCTGAGGTCATTTTTATGCCGATTCCGAATTCGTTCAAACGTAAATTCATCAATGGCGCGGATGAATTCTGCCCGATCCTGGCTCAATTGGTAAATGGGCCAGTCTTCGATGTTTTCGATAATCCGTGGGTATATTTTAACGGTTTTTACCACAATTCATTGAAATTGATTGATTTACAAAGATTTAGGCCTTTTTGGGGGGAGAAAAATGCCCCAAAGAGGAGCCAATGTAATCCAACAGTTCCGACCTGCCCGTTCGATAAACCGAAGAGGTGACAAAATGGGGCGGGAGGCTTTCCCATTGTTCCAGCATAGCTTGTTGGAATGCAGAGACATTTTGGTGGATGGTGCTTGTTCCCAGGCGATCTGCTTTGGTGAAAACCAAAGCAAAAGGGATGGCTCTTTCTCCTAACCAAGCCAAAAACTTCAGATCGGTTTTCGAGGGCGGAATATTTACATCTATCAAAACAAAGGCAAAAAGCAGGGTTTGTCTTTCCTGTAAATAGGATTCGATCATCCCGGAAAGATTCTTTTGCTGTGACTTGGACACTTTAGCATAACCATATCCCGGCAAATCGACCAAATACCAGTGCTGATTGATGAGGAAAAAGTTCAACAACTGGGTTTTTCCAGGAGTTTGTGATACTTTTGCCATACCCTTCCGACCAGTCAACATATTGATTAAGGATGATTTACCCACGTTGGAGCGCCCGATAAATGCAATTTCCGCTCTGCCGTCGGTTGGACAGAGGCTTTGTTTCGGGAAACTCCCCACAAATTCGGTTGAGTTGATTTCCATATTGGGGCCAAAGGTACTGCACTTAACGGTGCATTAAGCCTTCCGGTTAGGAAAAGGTTAAATCAATTCCTTTTTCCTTTAAATTGTACCAAGCACTATTCACGCTCGTTTTATTTCCGTATTTGAAACCTGCTCTTCCATCTGACCCTTTCTGTTGAGCTCGTTCAAATCTAACAAAATCCAATCCTATCAATTATGAAACAATCCTTTGTTGCATGCCTCTTTTTGCTGTTCACTGCGAACGCCCATGCCCAGTTTTTTTCTTTTGGTTTGAAAGGCGGTGTAAATACCCGGCTCGATAAACCATCCGACATTTCTATTCTAGCCGAT
>JAGWYI010000327.1 GCA_018969455.1 Bacteroidota bacterium
CATTATTTGGTTTTTTTAATCCTTGGCAATTCGCCTTTTTCCCAATTACCTCCTATTTGAATTTGATCCGAAGCATATGTTTACATTTAAAAAGGTACTTTTTTTGCCTCTTTGTTTGTGTCTCAGCAACACAATTTGGGGCCAAGGCGGTTTTTCTGAACAAATAACCCGCGATCCAGACCGCGCAACTTCCCTGCGTGCATTGATGGAATCGGCCGACAAAGCCTTGAAGGCTGGCGATTACGCCAATGCATTGCACCGTTATAAAAAGGTGTTAGAGGTCGATAGTCTGAACACCAGGGCACTGCTTAATTATGCCGAGGCCGCGGTAAACATTTCTGCTTTCGAGGTTGCTGCTGCGGCCTATCAACGAGCCACTGGCACTTACAAATCAAAGGATGACGATCGGGAGCCTCGTTTGTTGCTGGCTGATGTGCAATATCGAATGGGAAAATATGCAATGGCAAAAGAAAACTACCAGCGGTATCTCATCGAAGCAAAAAATTTGAAGCCCGATGTGCAGGAGCAGGTGCAAAACAGCATCGAAAATTGCGATTGGGCCTCTGGCAAACTCGAAAAACCCAATATCACGCTGCAATCGCCTTTGGTTCTACTTGATACACCTTCTGTAAATTCAATATATTCAGAGTATTCTCCATTCTTGTTGGGGGAAAATTTGTATTTTTCGTCCTACAGGTTCCCTTATGAAAACGATCGGCATTTTCCAAAGCGCCGGTTAATCAAAGTAATGCGCGCCGATCTGTCACAGGACTCCATAAAATCTGATCTGGCCGATTTCAATGAGGGCGATTTGCATGTCGCACATGCTGCTTTTAATGAAAAACAAGATCAGGTGTATTTTTGTAAGTGCAAGTTTACCGGTTCTGTTCAAATAATTTGCGATCTGTATCGCCGGAAATTACAGTCTGACAAAACCTGGGGCCCTGCGCAAAAATTGCCTCAAGGGGTAAATCTGGAGGGATTTACAAGTACGGAACCCAGCATAGGGCATGCGGCCGATTCCAAAGATGAAATTTTGTATTTTGTTAGCGATCGGCCCAATGGCAAAGGCAAAAAAGACATCTGGTACAGCGTCATGAAGGGTGACAGTTTGATGCCCGCGGTGAATTTGGGTGCAATAAACACCTCGGGTGATGATGTTACCCCGTTTTACCATAACCTTTCAGGTCAATTGTATTTTAGCACCGATGGCCGCCAAACCATGGGTGGCTTGGATGTTTATCGCGCCAAAGGGTCCCCTACGACCACCTGGCAGGATCCCGAACATTTGCTGGCCCCGCTGAAATGGAATACGCCAATAAATACGGGTTATAACGATGTTTTCTTTTCGCTTAGTCCGAGCGGAACAACACTCTTTATGGCTTCTAATCGCCGAGGGGAAGAAAATAACTCCGAAGAAGCGTGTTGTTACGATTTATTCATGGCCGACCTGATCAAACCGGCTGCAGTGGCAATTACCTTCAACAAGGAAACCGGTGATTCGCTGTACGGCACGCGCATGCGTTTACGTGAAATTACTGCATCAGGTAAAGTTTTGAATGAATTTAAATATGAAGTTGCAGGCGCATTTCGAGCGTTCGAACTCGAAAATGGGAGAAAATATGAAATAATTGCAGAAAAACCCCGGTTTTCCAGCGATACCGTTCAGTTTGAAACGCCTAAGAAGGTCTCTGCTGGAAAAATTGTTGTTAAACTATACCTGGCCCCTGCAAAGGTTCAGCTAATTGTTACTGTGCTGGAAAAGAAAACCAACCTGCCGTTGATCGATGCAACCAGCTTGTTGATGGAATACGGTATGGGAGGAAACATAAAAACGTCTACCAAACGCCAACCCAAACTCAACCAATTTCCGTACGCCCTTGAATTTGATAAAACCTATAAGGCGCTGGTTTCTAAAGAAGGCTATACTTCCGATTCTACCGCGCTCATCAGCACCTTGGGTGTAATGAAAGATACCCTGTTTCAAGACACGGTATATCTGATGCGCGGATTGGCATTCAAGGCACATACCATCAACAGTTTGAATAAAGACACCCTGTACGGTGTTACCTATCGGCTGATGGATCTGAGCACTGGGGCTAAAATTGACCAGTTTACCAGCCCCGACAAGGTAAATTACAGTACCATTATAGGCTATGAAAACCGATATCGAATCACGGCTTCCAAAGAGGGATTTACCTCAGATTCAGTTGATTTTACAACCCGAAATCTTCCTAAAGTGGCATTTCAAACCATTGTGCGCGAGTTGAAATTGCGCCCAATCAGCTTGGATGCCTACTTGCCCATTCGTTTGTATTTCGACAATGCCATTCCAAGTGCTGTTAATTTTGATAAAAGCATTCAGCGGGAATACCGACCAACCTATGTGGAATATATCCGACGGAAAGAAGAGTTTATCAAAGGATATACGCTTGGCTTGAGCGGCCAGGAATTGAAAAATGCCACCGATTCGATCGATTATTTTTTTGAAAGAGAGGTGCGTGCAGGCTGGGATCGATTGATGGCATTCTCTGAAATATTGTATGAAATGATGTCTCATGGCGATACCATCGAGATCACACTGAAAGGTTATGCTTCCAAATTGGGAAGTTCGGTTTATAACCAGGCACTTACCGACCGAAGGGTTTCTTCTGTTTACAATCACTTTGATTTGTTTGATGGCGGCATCTACAAAAAATTTGTAAACAAACAACTGTACTTCAAACGCGAGGCAAACGGGGAGGCCGATTGGCCCAAAAATGTAAGCGACAACGTAAAAGACAAACGGAAATCGGTGTACGATCCAAATGCATCCCGACAACGGCGTCTCGAAATAATTGGGGTTAAAACCAATGGTAAACGGGAAGTTATTGGTGTCCCCACCAGACCCTCAAATTCTTCGCCGCGATAACCCTAAACTAAGCATCCAATAAATTGCTCGATATGAAATACGGCCATCTTCTGGCGATGTTAATGTGCTTTATGCTCCTGAGCCAAGTTGCCAGCGGGCAGGGCATGAGCCTTACATTCAGTACCGTTTTCCCAAATTGCAATGGCGCTGCCAATGGTAGCGCTACGGTGCAAGCCAATGGCGGAACGGCTCCCTACACCTATAAATGGAACAATGGCCAACTCACCCAAACCGCTGTTGGTCTTACCGCCGGAACTTATACCGTAACCGTAACTGCAACAGGTGGCCTGTCGGCAACTGGATCAGTCACCTTGCAACAGCCTCCTGCGGTGCTGGTGAGCATACAGCGCACTGGCTTCAATTGCAACACTCATGGTACGCTGAAAGCCCTGGCTTCTGGCGGCAATGGAGGCCCCTATACCTATAACTGGAGCAATGGAATGAATACCCAATCCATTAATGTGGAGGCTAGCGGTACATACAGCGTTACAGCAAGCGACGGGGCCGGGTGTACCGTTGTCGGAAGTACGATTGTGATTCCGAAATTGATCGCCGATGTGCAAACAACCAGTGTCTCCTGTTACAACGGCCCGGCAAATGGAAGCGCCATGGCATTCGGAACTGGCGGTACACCGCCTTACTCTTATTCATGGAATACCGGCGCAAATACCAAATCCATCCAAAATCTCGGACAAGATACCTACACCGTCACAATCACCGACGCCAACAACTGTACGGCTACCGATTTCGGTCTGGTGAGCAAACCAAGCCAGATCTTTGTCACGGTTACCGTAAACCAAGCCTCCTGCAATGGATCTAATGGAAGCGCAACGGTGTCGCCCGTTGGCGGTACTCCCCCTTACACCGTCATCTGGAAAAGTTTGAACAATGCGGTCGGCGCTACGCAAACCAACCTCGCACCCGGACCTTATTTGGTATCTGTTTTTGATGCCAATGGCTGCGAAAAAGAGGTGACTGTAAAAGTGCCCGGCCAAGGAGGAATTAATGTCCAACTGGCAATCACAAAAGCAGAATGTACCGGGGTTAACAATGGCTCTGTAACTGCAATTGTATCCCCTGCCGGAAACTATTCCTACAATTGGAACGTTGCCCCAGCCAATCACACCCCGCAGCTGACCGGACTTGCAGCAAATACACAAATAACGGTAACCGTTACCGATACCAACAACGGTTGTTCGGCTACCGCAAGCGGCGTTGTAGGCGTACACCACGAAATCAAACTTGATCTGACCACAACCGACATCGCCTGCCTGGATGATAAAAATGGAACCGCAAGTGCGGTTGCATCCCTCGGTGTCGCACCCTATAATTATACCTGGAATTACAACAATGCATTCTATGCCAATGGGCCCAATTTGACCAATCTGGCCGCAGGAAACTACCCGGTTACCGCCACCGATGCACACGGATGTATCGCGAAAGGAAGTGCAACCATTAAGGCTCTCTCGGCGCCAATCGCTGCGTTTCAATTGAGTACGCTGGATTGTATCAACGGACAAATTAATATTCAATTCCTGAATCAATCATCCGACCCTCTGGGAAGTTTGGTCAGTTGGGTCTGGACCATCACCCCAACCGGTGGAACACCTATTGTCTTAAATGGTCAAAATCCTGCCAATATGCTCTTCCCGGAAGGACAAACCGGTGTGGCAACTCTGGAGGTCATTTCTGCAAATGGCTGTAAAGCCCAATTGACGAAACCTTACAAGATTGTGGCGGCTCCAACTGTCGATGTCGCCATTCAGGGAAATGCCTTCTCCTGCGACGCACAACCTGTTATCATAAAGGTTACCGGAAATCCGGTTTATACCTACAGCTGGTCGCCAACTCAGGGACTCAACCTCAACAATGCTCCTTTTACGGTTATTGCCAACCCTTCCGTAACCACGCAGTATATTCTGACAACCAAATACGGGCAGTGTGCACAAGCTTATGATACTGTTACCATCAAAAGAGCAGTTCCCCTCAATCTTCAGCTTAACTCTGATAGCATTGTTACCTGTAAAGCCACGGCCTTGCTTCAGGCAAGCACCAATCCGCTTGCCAATGCCACTTATCAATGGTTTAACGGCGTCAACCTAATCGGAACAGGTGCATCCATTACGGTGCCCGCTTCCGCCGGTAAAACGGTATATACCGTAGTGGCTACAGATGAATTCGGATGCTCCAATTCAAAAAAGGTTTCTGTTACGGGTATCGGAATTACTGGTGTCTCGGTTGAATTAACGCAAAATG